>JBDKHP010000236.1:0-3877 GCA_039797645.1 Bacteroidota bacterium | reverse complement strand
ACGATCCGTACGATGCCTACACAAACTATATGAATGTGTTGAGTGATTTTACGAACAATGTGAATAAAGCCTATGAAAGTTACAGTACTGTAATGCTCACACAGAAACAAGCAGAAGATCTTATCTACGCGTACGAAGTTAAGGTGAAGGAGCTAAAAAACCTACTTGAAAGAGCTGAAAAGAGCAATGCTGTAATTGAGACACCACAGCCAAAGCCACTAAAGCAAGCAAAAAAAATCACCGCTGAGGTAATTGTACCGAAAGAAACAACAAAAAAGCAAGCTTTAGCAAAAAATACAAACACAGCAAAAAAGCAAGAAAACCCTAAAACAACAATTCAGGAAAAACCTAAGTCAACAAAAGAAGATAAAGGAAAAAAAACAGTAAAAAATAATTTATAAATCTCGGAATTAAATTATATTAAAAATTTGTATTTTTTTTCGAGATCTTATAATTAAATTTTATCTACTAACCTAACAATACACATTTTAGTCAAAAATAGGCACAAATAAAGCATTTTATCTGCCGAAATTCGTAGAACGTACCACAACCGTTTGCGTAGTTTTTTTTGACTAAAATGTTTTTTTTTTCTTAACTTCGATTTTCAAAACTAAAATTTAGGGTAATTATGCTTTCATCCTCAATCAAAAACAACGAACCAAATTGGCGAGAAGTCAATGTACAACCCTCACTACCAGAAGAATACCAAGGACTACAAACCTTGGCCTATAACCAATGGTGGAGCTGGAACTACGATGCAAAAGAATTGTTCAGAGAGTTAGATCCTGTTTTATGGAAAAACACCTTGAACCCGATCAAAATGCTCAAGGAACTAACTTATGAGCAGTACTTAGGCCTAAGAGAGAACGATGAATTTAAATTCCGATACAATTCAGTAACCCGGAAGTTTAAAGAATACATGGCCGAAAAATCAGATCCAAAATTGCCAAAAATTGCCTATTTTTCAATGGAATATGGCATAAACGATACACTAAAAATCTACTCAGGAGGCTTGGGAATATTGGCAGGAGATTATTTGAAAGAAGCAAGTGATTCAAACTACCCATTGGTTGGGATTGGCCTACTCTACAAATATGGCTATTTCACACAGCAGCTTTCAATACACGGCGATCAGATATCAAACTACATCCCATACGAGTTTAGCGGACAACCGGTTATCCAATTACGCGACAACGATGGTTTTAAGCTGATGATTCAGGTTAATTTCCCAGGACGTGTAGTTTATGCTGCAATTTGGAAGGTGAATGTAGGCCGAATTCCATTATACTTGCTAGACACAAACATTCCAGAGAACAATACCGAAGACCAAAAAATTACCGATCAACTCTATGGTGGCGATAACGAAAACCGCCTCAAACAAGAATTGATGCTCGGCGTTGGCGGTATGCGCGTATTAGAATTAATTGGATACCAGCCAGATTTGTGCCATTTAAACGAAGGGCACGCAGCATTTACCACACTCGAACGCCTAAACAAACTCATCAACAACGAAGGTTATAAGTTCGATGAGGCGGTGGAAATTGTACGTGCATCGTCGTTGTTCACCACACACACACCTGTGCCAGCTGGTCACGATTATTTTGCCGAAGATGTACTGATTAAATACATGGGTCACTACCCAGATCGTTTACACATTACCTGGGATCAGTTCTACAATTTAGGACTTGAGCATCCAGGAAACAGAGAAGAACGTTTCTCGATGAGTAATTTGGCGACAAGAATGTCTCAAGAGATTAATGGCGTGAGCGAATTACACGGCTTAGTTACCCGTGAGATGTTTCAACCACTCTGGAAAGGGTATGCACCACAAGAATTACACATTGGTTTCGTAACAAATGGTGTCCACTATCCAACTTGGGCAGCAAAACCATGGAGAGCTCTCTATGAATCGACTTTCGAAAAAGGGTTCATTAAACACCAATCCGAAAAAAATTACTGGCGCAAAATTTACGATGTACCCGACGAACAAATTTGGGAAATCCGTAACGAACAACGCGAACGATTAGTGGGCTATCTTCGCTCACGCGTAAGAATAAGCTGGGATCAGCGTCAAGAAGATCCGAAGAGAGTCTTGGAGATTATGGATGCAATCAATCCAGACACTTTAACAATTGGTTTCGCGCGTCGCTTTGCAACTTATAAACGTGGTACATTGCTTTTTACGGACATCGAACGTCTGAAAAAAATTGTAAACAACCCTGAACGCCCAGTGCAATTCATATTTGCGGGTAAAGCCCACCCGGCTGACAAAGCTGGCCAAGATATGATTAAGTACATTGTAGAAATATCAAAACGTCCAGAATTTACAGGCAAAATCTTGTTTGTTGAAAACTACGACATTGATATGGCACAGAAATTAGTTCGTGGTGTTGACGTTTGGTTGAACAACCCAACACGCCCACTAGAAGCTTCGGGTACGAGCGGTATGAAAGCCGTAATGAATGGTGTACTCAACTTTAGTGTACTCGATGGTTGGTGGGTAGAAGGTTTCAGACCGGATGCCGGATGGGCACTACCCCTCGAAAAGACCTACGAAAACCAGAGTATGCAAAACCAATTGGATGCCGAGACTATTTACCGTTTGTTAGAAACTGATATTATTCCGAGATTCTACGAACGTAATGAAAAAGATGTACCTACCGAGTGGATACGTTACATTAAAAATAACATCGCACACATTGCTCCTGAGTTTACGACCAAACGCATGATAGACGACTATCACAACCGTTTTTATACCAAATTACAAACGCGTACCAATACCCTTAAAGCAAATGACTACGAGAAGGCTAAAGAAATTGCCAACTGGAAAAAAGAATTTGCACGTAATTGGGAAAAAATTGAGGTGGTAGAATTCAACGACGAAGTATTCCACAAAGAAATACTCATCGGAGATAAATACCAAACAAGGGTCGTACTAGATCTCAAAGAAATGGATCCCAAATCAATTGGTGTTGAATTCTTATTTGCCAACAAAAAAGAAAGCGAACAAGACCAACGATTTGTCGTACATAATATGGCGCTAGAACGTACAGTTGTTACAATTTCTTTCTTTACTGCTGACATTATTCCGAGCAAAGCTGGTATCATAAATTACGGGATTCGGATTTATCCAAAGAACGAAGATTTGCCACACCGCCAAGATTTCCCACTACTCATGTGGATCTAAACGAGGACAGTCTTTTTTGAATGTGCTGTTTTTTAGCACATTACAAATCTAAAAAGCGTCTTGTAACAACCCTATTTATAGTAATTAAGAGCTTGTCTGCTTAGACAAGCTCTTTTTTTTGTCGCGAAATCTTGGTTTCGATGCAGGCCACAGGCCAACATCAGACTTGCCCTATATAACAACGGCGTGGATTTGTAAAGCAGCCAGGCGAGCTTGCCCAGAGTGCCTTGCTTATTGCCTAGGTGTAGTATGCGCTAAAGGCCAAATGCAGTATCGCGATCAGTTTGCATTGTGCTTAGATGTAACTTTGTTGTTTTACCAACATTCATTATAGATGATTCCCTCTTCTTTTGCCTTGAAGAGTCCACTCTACAAAGTATGTACGCCACGAATGCACGAATTTTTATAATGTATAATACCTTGAAAACATGATAGTTATATTCACAAATATTTTTTTTCAAAGAAAAAAATGCTTATTGGAGTGGGCTCCTTGAAGCAAATGAAGAAATGCAAAAATTCAAGACTGAAATAATTTTTTACGATCCAAAACCTTCAAATAACAGGCAATCTGATTTGTAAACACGCTGTTATAGAAGAGTTTATAAAAACAGACTTTAATTTGTTAGATTTCCTAGTAGCGTTAACCCACAGCAAGTTGACGCAATGATCTTATATACAGACGTTTGATTA
>JBDKHP010000235.1:0-9727 GCA_039797645.1 Bacteroidota bacterium | reverse complement strand
TCGTTTTTCAGCGCGATGTCGATGTAGTAGATCTTACCCAGACAACTGGAATTGGAAAATACGAAAAGCGACTCAGCTACAACCCCGACCCGCGCCTACAATATCCCTTGCAGTATATTCCCACACCAGACCGGCTACTGCTCAACGATTTTAACGATTTCTTAAAGCGTCAGTTACCAGAACCCGAGGGAGATCGTAAAATTGATTTTTTTGCTCACTGGGGAAACGGGATCAATGCAAACTCAAAAGAGGCTCTGCTAGAAATTGGCTTTACCACCATGCGTGGCGACAAACTACGCCGAATGGGAAGTCCTGTGAATGTGTCGTTTGTAATCGACAAAAGCGGCTCGATGGCAGGCTATGAGCGAATTGAAACCCTGCGCGATGCATTGGCAAGTTTCGTAGATAAAATTCGTCCAGATGACTACGTATCGATTGTCAGTTTTGACACCGAAACGAAATTACTCCTGCCAGCGGCCAAAAAGATAGATGCAAAGAATATCAAATCCATCATTCAAGGCATTGAAGCCAGCGGAGGCACGTATATGTACGATGCGATGGTACTAGGTTACGAACAGTTGCTACTGCACTATTCGCCCAAGGGAACCAATCGGCTTATTTTACTCACCGATGGTTACGATACAAGCGAAGTGAATGTGATTGTGGGCAAGTCCAAAGAGTACAATGCCAAGGGATTGGAATTGAGTGCTGTGGGGGTTGGCACAGATTATAACCAATCTTTGCTAAGCTTGCTTGCAACTGAAGGTGGTGGTTTATTGCATTTTACGGGTACGGCAGGAGGTATTTCAGATGTATTTGCCCAAGAGCTAGAAAGTATTGTGCGCCCCGTAGCAAAGGAAGCTACTTTCGAAATCCTATACAACAAACGCATTGTATTCAAAGAGTTGTATGGCTTCCCAGTAGAATCGGTGGGTGCGGAGAAGGCTGTAATCCGGATGAAAAATTTATACGGTGGCCTCAATAAAATCGCATTGGTAAAATTCGATTTGCACAAACCAAGCCCCGAAATTCTTTCGCAACCTGTGGTGTTGCGCTTAAAGTACATAGATGCAGAAACAGACAAACAAGTGACAGTGGAAAAGAATGCCGCACTTATTTGGAACGATTATACAGGAATACCCGAACTTGTTGTGGAGCAGGAGCAAAAGAAATTGTATGCAATTGCCACAATGAATCAAACCCTCAAAGTTATGGCACAGGCGGTAGAGGCGAAAAACAACACCAAAGCACGGCAAGTGTTGGTAAGCACATACACCCAAATGCGCAATTTATTTCCTAAAGCAACCGACGAAGACGTGCGCAAACTGATGGAATCTATAGACCGCTACATCCACGCATTTGATATGCAACAACAAAACGAGACTCTAAAAAAGAAACAGTAACCACTAAGCGAAAAGCACGTAGCTGGTTTCAGCACAAGCAGCTACGCCTTTCCTACCAAATTTGCCTTAAACCGCTACCCAACGAATAAATTACCTCGCACAATACCCCAAGAGACGCAATCACTTGGCCGCCAAAGAATTTCAATAAAGAGCCATTGCTTCACACTGCTGTGTAGTATATCAAATAAGATTGTGTGTGGTCTATATAATACATAATCACTGCATATTACGAAACTATGCGGCCTAAATTCTGTATGTCTTATAGTTCGTTTTTAAACGTTGATGAAGCAACAAAGTAACATCGTAGCATGAAGCAATCTCATAGAGATGCTGCATTTGGCAGTTCGCTCGAGCCCCACTTTAAACACATAAGTGAATCTCGGCTAGACCGTACAACAGTTTTTTAAACCCTCGCCGTAATCTCTTTGGGCGAAACAACCAGTCAGCCTACGGCAATGTTGCCCGTTTGACAAGCCAATGGTTTGCTCCAATATTGTATCAGTCATATTAGGATCACGACGCTGGGTGGCGGTATTGTTTATTGATCTGTATTGTAATAGGATTTGAAGATTCGTTCGCCTAAGAGGGTGTAATACAGTGGCTTTGTTTCGGTATTGTCGTACATAATTAGCCGATACAAGAAACCATATTTGGGTGTTTCTTCGCTGTTTTGGTCTGAAATTACCCAGTTGCGATAGTTGGATGCTCTGAGGCTGTCGATAATTGGACGCGGAATATCTGCGTAAAGGATGGGGGTTTGAGTAATTAGCCAATCGCCCGATGCGGTAAATTTGGCGGTACTGATGCGCTCGTTATTTGTGAAATTTACATGAAACTGGTTGTAATACTTTTGCCAAATGATATTCGAGGCTTCAGGATACCGTGATAAAAATGTTTCTTTTGCCATTTCAGGCACTTCCGCCCATGGTATCCCAAGGTCTTTTTTACAGGAAACAAGCCCTGTGAGTTGTATCAGTAGAAAGATTATTACGAAGCGCATGGTATTGCTGTTTAATATGAAGCTGAAATGGCGAATTCTGTTGTTTCTTTAACGTAATTTTTGGAGCGGTGTTGCCTTTGCAAAGTAAACAATTTTATGGGTATCGTTTCGTATGAAAGACAGTAATTTGTATGAAGTGGTTGCATGGGTTTGGCACAAATGCTTTTTTGTGCGACTCTAAATTATTCTCATCTTTGCAAAGGGGCTGGTTTTGCCAGCTTTTTTTATTGGTTTTTTTCTTGCGTGAAATAAGTAAGTAGTTTTTTTTGCCGCACTCCTATTTTATTACATACTTGGAACACAAACAAAATTAATGGAATACTTCTTAGACCTTACATCTAGGACTAAAATGCAGATACTATGCGAATTGAGTGGAAAGAAGCACTTTGCAATTGCAAACTGGTTGTAAACCGAAACGGGGGTTTTGGTGCTGAAACCCTAGTAGCAATGGGTGATTTTGCAAAGGAACAACGCACGAAGATAAAAACTTTGGTGCTTTATAGTAACGAGGTACGTGGGGGGTATTCCTATTTTGTGGAATTACTGGCGGAAGCAAATTTTGAGCGAATTGTGCTTATTGGGAAGGCTTGGAACGGATTGACTTTGGATCTTTTTGGGGAAGTATTCCGCTTTGAATCGGCTACTTCTTTCGGGCAATATGCTTGGGAGTTGATACCCAAACACAGTACAATTGCCTTAATTGGTCACAATGATAAGGAGTTTGATGCCGTGGAAGGTTGTCTTGCTTATTGTACACAGATTTCGTACGTTGAAGTTAACTTAGATGCAATTGCTTACAACTTGGAGGTTTTTCGTACCAAACTTCGCCCAGGCACCAAAACGCTCTGTATGCTCAAGGCGTTTGGTTATGGTAATGGTAGTGGGACAGTTGCAAACACACTCGCTGCCAATAAGGTAGATTATTTTGGGGTGGGCACAGTTGACGAGGGTGCAGAGTTAAGACGGGAGGGGATTCTTACGTCTATTATGGTTCTAATGCCTAGCGTACCAAACTTCGAGAAAATGTTACGTCTTAACTTGGAAGCTGTAGTTTTCAGTGTGGATTTTATGGATAAACTTAGTCGTTTCACCCAGCGTAGGGCTGTAGGTTCGGTCCCGATCCACCTAAAGTTCGATACTGGAATGCACCGTATGGGAATTGAGCCTGCCCAGATTGACGATGTTGCCAAATTATTGCAGACTTCTCCTCAATTTAGGCTTGTGAGTATGATGACACATTTGGCTGGTTCTGACGAAGCTGAATTTGATGGTTTTACTGTGGAACAAGCCAATGTTTTTGAGGATATGTGTGGGCAAATGATCTCGTTGGCATCCATTTCGTATCCTGTTATGCGTCATATTCTGAATACCCACGGCGTATCAAGATTTCCACAGTATCAGTACGAAATGGTGCGGATAGGCTTGGGTATCTATGGAGGTAGTACTGATATTCAGGACGAACTACAAATTGTGAGTAGTTTTAGTACGGAAATAATACAGATTAAACACGTAGCTTCAGGCCAAACTGTGGGCTATAGCCGTAGAGGAAATATCGATGCATATTCGCGTATTGCTGTTCTCCCTGTGGGTTATGCAGATGGTATTAGCAGAAAATTGAGCGGTGGGGTAGGGAAGGTTTGGATTAATGGCAAACTTGCTCCAATCGTAGGTAATGTTTCGATGAACATTATCAGTATCGATATTACAAATATTGATGCAAAATTAGGGGATAGAGCCTACTTTTTTGCTCCTGAGTACCCTATTGACAAATTAGCTGAACAGCTTGGTACGATTCCCTACGAAATTATCACCGCCATTACTGACAGAATACCTAGGGTGTATTTTATTCTAAAAAAGGACTAAACCGAGATTTGTAGATAATTGAACAATTAGTACTACCTACACGACAAAAAATTCTATATTTTTACCGCGTAGAACAACAATTGATACAACTATATAACCGTAACACGAAAAAATTATTTCTGTGGGAGTAAGCGTAATAGACATTCTGGTGCTTGGCGCATTAGGCTACGCCGGTTGGAGAGGCTTCAACAAAGGAGCCATAATCGAAGCTTTTTCATTTGCCACGCTAATCGTGGGAATTTACCTTGCCAGTAGATTTTCAGACATCACCGCATCTGCCCTATCTATTAGAGCCAACGGTAAAGATTTTAGCTATGTGCCTGTAATGTTATTTTCTCTCCTTTTTGGTGGGCTAATTTACGGTGCAATTTATATAAAATCAGCAGTTGGCAGACAGTTGGAATCTGTTGACAACCCGCAACCAAGCAAAATCATGGGGTCTGTTTTTGGCACCCTACACATGTTTTTAGTGGTTGGTGTAATTGTGGTGATGCTCCGCGCAGCGGATTATAATTTCAAAGTAATACCAGATAGAGAGAAAGAATATTCTCTACTTTTCAATCCAGTAGTATCAGTAATGACAGGACTATTCCCTGCGCTCGATTACGTGGGCGAAGTGGACGAGAAGAAAACAACTGAAAATAACGAAAATAGCGATCCCGAAAAAAATGTGGTTGATCAATAAACCCACGTACACGCGGATAAATTCGTTTAATAAGACATAAAGAGAAAAACAATGATAGATTTTATAGAAGAGTTAAAGTGGCGCGGTATGCTACATGACATGGTTCCGGGAACCGACGTTCAACTAAAAAAAGAAATGACCACTGCGTATATTGGGTTCGACCCCACCGCCGATTCCCTTCACGTAGGTTCGTTTGCACAAATAATGCTCCTCAAACGCTTCCAAATGGCAGGTCATAAACCCTTGGTACTCATTGGTGGAGCAACCGGAATGATAGGCGACCCAAGTGGCAAATCCCAAGAACGCAACCTACTCGACGAAGAATCTTTGCAACGCAACCTCGACGGGATAAAGCAACAACTCATGCGTTTTCTCGATTTCGAAAACGGCCCAAACAATGCCGAGATGGTAAACAACTACGACTGGATGAAAGAATTCTCATTCCTTTCCTTCATTCGCGATGTTGGCAAGCACATCACTGTCAATTACATGATGTCCAAAGACTCAGTAAAAAAACGACTATCCTCCGAATCCAAAACAGGCATGTCGTTCACCGAGTTCACCTACCAACTCGTACAAGGCTACGACTTTTTGTGGCTTAACACCCACAAAAATTGCAAGTTACAAATGGGGGGCTCAGATCAGTGGGGAAATATTACCACCGGCACCGAACTCATACGCCGCACTACAAGCAACGAGTCGTTCGCGCTGACAATTCCATTGGTCACAAAATCAGACGGCAGCAAATTCGGTAAATCCGAAGGCGGCAACATTTGGCTCGACGCTGAAAAAACATCGCCCTACAAATTCTACCAATTCTGGCTCAATGTAACCGACGACGATGCCGCCAAATACATCCGAATCTTCACCATGTTGGGTCAAGAAGATGTCGAGAAAATGATCGCCGAACACCAAACAGCGCCCCACTTACGTTTGTTGCAAAAGGCTCTAGCCCAAGAAATCACTGTGATGGTACATTCGCAAGAAGCCTACGATGCTGCAGTAGCCGCCTCAGACATACTCTTTGGCAAAGGTACACAAGCAGAACTCGCACAGTTGAGTCCCGCTACATTTGCCGATCTTTTTGAAGGCGTGCCACAATTTGAAGTCGCTAAAGATTTAATAACCAATGGCGTAAATCTCACCGATTTACTCTCTGTACATACCGAAATATTCAGTTCAAAAGGCGAATGTCGGAAAATGGCTAAGGCTGGCGGTCTAAGTCTCAATCAAGAAAAGGCAGACGATTCGGAAGCTACGGTAAGTTCTGTAAGTCTAATTCGCGACCAATACATTTTGGTTCGTAAGGGCAAAAAGAATTATTACCTTATTTTAGTAAAATAACACGAAACCAAATGACCAAGATTTTAGTCTGAAAAATATGTAGAACCCTTATACTATTTCTATTTACTAATATTTATTAAAAAACAACATTATGAAAAAGTTTAGCGTATTTATGTTGGCCTTAAGTATTGCTATCGGACTCAGCTCTTGCGGAAGCAGTAGCACAGAAGCATCCGATACAGAAAAACCAATGATTACAATCGAACAACCATCTGTAAATCAGCAAATTAAAGCTGGCGATGAGTTTTCAATTAAAGTTATCGTTACCGACAACAAAGAACTCAAAAACTGGAAATACGACATCGCACTCACTACTAAAGCCCCTGAAAAGAAAAACAACGACACTTGGGAAGTAATTGGTACAATGCAACCACTAAGTGGTGCATCATTTACCAAAACAACCCCCCAACTCACAACAGCCACCGCCATACTCGGCATATACACCCTTACCGTAACTGCCGACGATACAGCGGGTAACGTAGCTACAGCAACACGTACATTTTCACTTACAAAATAATAAACTAATCCGAGGGGACTACAAATGGCGGGTTGCAATCAGCGGCGACCTGCCATTTTTATATCAGATAGGCCCAAAAATAAGCTCAAATATGCAACTGAAATTACTGCTAAACTTTCATACAGAAAGCTTGTACCCAAACACAAAAAAAGCTTACGAAGAAGGTTTACCAAAAATCAGCATTAGGAGCTCATAGCCAACACCATTGGGCGGTATCAGCTCCTAATTCCTGTTTTATTTTTTCATTTTTACACGAATTACTGTCAGCGACATCGCGGGTGTGGAATAGTCCATTTTTTTGCTGATTTTCAAATCAGATTCTGTGGGGCGTATTGTTTTGGGTGCATCGAAGGTATTCATCGCTTCCGCTTTCCCTACAAGTACGGAAATACGCGCTTTTTCGCGTAAGTTCTTGAATTTCGACAGATCTATTTTTACCGTTTTGGGCTCGATCGATGCATTTACGAGTTTAAGAATCAGATCGCCAGTAGAACTTTCTACCACGCATGATGCAGCCAGTGTCGAATCTCTATCAGCTTTTTGCACGATACCGTCGAAATAACGATCGCCCTGATTCGTCATGAATAGTTTCTGTACAAAATAGTTGGGCGTGGGGCAAAGCGTCGTGTTGTCAAAGAAAATAAGGTCAGTTGTCCATTGGGTGAAGCCTTTTTTTGCGAGTAGAGGTGCGTAAGATGCCATCTGTACAATGTCTCCATTGCGTTCTATTCCCGTTAAATAGGCAGCTTCGGCAATTGCGTTGTGCATCTTATTTCCCCACGATGCGTACTCACCCAAATACACCTTCGACGCTGTTCGGGGGTAACTGTCGTAGCGGTACTGATTGTGCAAAAACCAATCGGCTTGCATATAATAGTGTTCATCTACGATCGGTACTTTCAGCTTGTTTGCTATTTTCCACCCTATTTCAAAGTCTTCGCCAGAGGGTGCTGGCCCTACGGTTCCCACCACGGTGATTTCTGGGTGTTTGGCTTTTACGGCGGTGTATATCAAATTGAAGCGTTCCTCAAATGCTGGGGACATTTTATCTTCGTTACCAATGCCTACATATTCGAGATTGAATGGCTTTGGGTGGCCTGCGGCAGCACGTTTTGCGCCCCAAGTGGTATTTGCGTCGGCATTTGCCCATTCAATCAGGTCGAGTACTTCTTGAATGTATTCGTTCAGCTCGTCTATGGGTAAGGCTCTTTGCCCTGTTCCGCCTATTGGCCAAGTATTTCCTGAATTCTGACAGCTTACTGCGGCGGGCAATACAGGAAGTGGTTTCGCGCCAATATCCTCACAAAACTGAAAATACTCGAAATATCCAAGCCCGGAAGTTTGGTGGTAGCCCCAAATGTTGCGTTGTGCTTTGCGTTGCTCCACTGGGCCTATCGTGTTTTTCCAGCGATACATATTTTCCAGACCGTCGCCATGCACCAGACATCCGCCAGGGAAACGTACGAACCGAGGTTTCATCTCTGCAAGTAGTTGTGCAAGATCAGCACGGAGGCCGTTTTTGCGATTTTTGAAAGTCTTCTCAGGAAAAAGTGACACCATATCGAACGCCACGCGGCCTTCAGTTTGTGCTAGAATTACCAAACTGGCGGTGTCGCAACTGGCCGAAGCCGTTAAAACAGCCTCGTATTTTTGCCAGTTTTTGGCATTAGTGACAACCGTATTTTGTGCCAATACTTCCCCTTTGGTATTCTGTAGGCTTATTAGCAAATTGAGCGGCTTTTCTGACATTTGCCACGCAAACATGCAGAAATTATACTTCTCGCCACTGCGAACGACAATCCCGTCAAAGCCTGTGTTCTTTAGTCCGACGCCTGAAACTCCAGTATAAACTGCCTCCTTGCCCACATTCTCTATATCCAGCACCATATAGTGTGGGTTGTTGGGGTGTACTGGCGAATTTGTTTCGACACTCACTTTGCCGTAGGAATATCCTGGGGTTACATATTCCCAGAACGAAAAAGGTGTCCACTCTTTACGTTCGGTCGGGTTGTACTCAAACGAACGATTTTGCACCAATTCTGCGTACAAGCCGCCATCGGCTGAATAGTTGATGTCCTCAAAAAAAAGCCCCAACAAATCGGTGCTGATTTTTTTGCCATTAGATACTGTTTGGGCCTTGGTTTTGCTTGAAATTGAAAGCATTACAAGCAAAAGAACAGCCACGACCATAGGTTTAAAATGAATTTTCATTGATTATACTGTTATTGTTTTTTGTTTCGTATCAATCGGACGTAAAAAACTGAGCTGACAGAATTACCTGTGGTTGACTGGAATTTTAATCGAATCTGTTTTTTCCCTTCTACCATTGTGTTGGGTACAGCATATTCAACATCCTGAAATTTAGATTGATTCCACTTGAAGGTATTATCTACTGAAACCAGTCTTTGGTCGTCAATAAGAATATCGAATTTTCTGTTTCCCCATTCTGCGCCCCAATACCGAACCATAAGCGTGAGGTTCTCTTCGGCGTTTGTGCTCATTTGGTAACTGAAATAACCTTCATTGGCAGCATCTCTCCAGAATTCGTCTTCAAGATTACCCGTGTTTGAGTTTTCTTTTTGCATGAAGTGATCGGCTTCAGGTTGTTGTTCCCCAGGTGCTACAAAATCAACGGTACGCGTCTGGAGTGCAAGTTTTTCGACTTCTAATGCTGCCAAGGAATCCAGATACGCACGGTACTTGTCGTTCGACAAAGCCAGCCAATAAATTGAATAACGGGAGTCGTGAATCTCCGAAAATGGTTCGAGTACCAAGGGTTGTGCATTTACAAGTTTGAGTCCGCCCATGGTGTACGAAAGTGCTTTGCCATCCACAGGAACTAGCTTGTTTTCAATATCTTGCAAATTATCCTCAACAATGATCGTTGCTTTATCAATAGGCAGACGTTCACCACC
>JBDKHP010000234.1:0-3121 GCA_039797645.1 Bacteroidota bacterium | reverse complement strand
GCTGCGCGATGTGCTTGCGTGGCCAGTTGATTTCGCCCAAAAAGCGAGGACTACAAGCGGATAGCCGGTAGCCGCCTTTACAAATATTGTTGGGCTACAGCTCCTAATCTTTTTTATTTTCTACTCGCTTGGTTTTCTATTTTTTGCGCACAATGGCATAGTGTACGAGCATTCGCATGGATTCGCGGGCGGGTGTTTCGGGGAGTGTGTCGAGGGTGGTGAGGGCTTGTTGTACGTAGTCTTCCATGCGGGTTCGGGCGTATTCGAGTCCGCCAGATTCGGTGACGAATTGAATGATTTCGGCTACTTTTTCTTTGTTGTTGTTGTATTTGTTGATTTTGCGCAACACTTCCCGTTTGGTTTTTTTGTCGGTTTTTTGAAGGGCGTAAATGAGTGGCAGGGTCATTTTCTTTTCTTTGATGTCGTTGCCTACTGGCTTGCCTATCAGCCCCTTGGGTTGGTAATCGAAAAGGTCGTCTTTGATTTGGAAGGCTATTCCGAGCTTCTCGCCGAAGCTGTGCATGGTGGCTACAGTGTGTTCGTCGGCACCTACGGAACGTGCCCCAGCGGCTGTACAGGCGGCGATGAGCGTGGCTGTTTTTTGGCGAATAATTTCGAAATATACTTCTTCGTTGATGTCGAGTTTACGGGCTTTTTCTATTTGGAGCAGCTCGCCTTCGCTCATTTCTTTTACCGCTTGAGATACGATTTTGAGGATGTCGAAACGGTCTTTTTCTACCGAAAGCATGAGACCTTTGGCCAATAGGTAATCGCCCACGAGTACGGCGACTTTTGTTTTCCAGAGGGTGTAGATGGAGAATGCGCCACGGCGTTCAGGGGCTTCGTCCACAACGTCGTCGTGTATAAGCGAGGCGGTGTGCAACAGCTCAATGAGCGATGCGGCTACATAAGTGCCTTCTTGGGGTTCGCTGTACATTTTGGCCGACAAAAACACCAAAATTGGCCGCATCTGTTTGCCCTTGGTGCGTAGGATGTAATTCGTAATTACGGACAATAACGGCACCTTAGATTTCATGGTGTCGCGAAAATAGTCTTCAAAGCGATCTATGTGGCCTGCTATGGGTTTTTTAATGTCGGTCAATGAAATCATTCGATGGTTTGTTGTGCTGCTTAGTTCGAGGCAAATTTAATAAATAAGTTAAGAGCGACAGCTATTTCGGCAATTATGGTTTAATTCTGAGATTTGTCAGTTAGATATAGTGTATATATGTATATATTTGTATTCTTAATATAAGCTTTGCTTTATTGCAAGGAACTCTCTTAAACAATTGGTCGGATTATTTGCTGCTTGGGCGGCTGCGTGATGGGTGCCTCGTTTGTGGAACTATTGTTATTAATGCTAATTTTATCGAGATGAAGATAACGGATCTAAGTACGGGTCAGCTGGAAATGGCTGCAAACATGCTGAAGGCAATTGCGCACCCAATGCGCATCGCAATTTTAAGTTTGCTGGAAAATGGCAACAAAATGACGGTAACTGAGATTCACCAGCAGCTACAGATAGAGCAATCTACAACTTCGCACCATTTGGGAATTCTCAAAGATAAGGGTGTATTGGCCTCGGAACGCGATGGAAAGAATACCTTTTACTACCTAAAACATAATAGCTTGAGCCAGATTGTAGAATGTGTAGGCAATTGCACGCACTACGCTTGCTGATGGCTTATTTGAAGATTTTGTATCTTTGCCAATTCATTGAATTTTGGCTTCGTTAATTAATTTATAAATGGCAAAGATACGACTCACTAAAGAATTTGGTTTTGAGACAGCTCATGCGCTGTGGAAGTACGATGGTTTGTGTAAAAACATTCACGGCCACTCTTACAAACTTTTTGTGACAGTTATTGGCACTCCCCGTGCCGACGACTACCATCCGAAAAATGGGATGGTAATGGATTTTGGAGACCTCAAACGCATCGTGAAAGAGGAAATTGTAGATCCGATGGATCATTCGGTGGTGTTTTACGACCGTGCACCTGTGGCGCAACTTTTGCTGGTACCTCAGATGTTCGACCGACATCACTTCCTTCCCTACCAACCTACTTGCGAAAATATGCTTGTCGATTTTGCGGAACGTATTGTCCGCAGGTTGCCAGACGAGATTCAGTTGCATAGCCTGAGGCTACACGAAACGGAGAACTCTTTTGCGGAGTGGTTTGCGCAAGACAATCTTTGAGTTGTTCCATTAAATCGTAATTATTATGAAATTCCGTACTTTTTTATACCGATACCACCTGAGCTTAATCTGGGCGGGTATCATCCTATTTTTGAGCCTCGCAAAATTCTCGAACCTTCCGGAAACGATGAATGTTACTTGGTCCGATAAGTTGGTACATGTTGCTATGTACGCTTTTTTTTCGTTCGTGATGTTGGCTGAGAACGAGGTGCTTACGCGCAAGTCGCTCTTTGCTGTGGGTGTTTTAGCTTGTTCTTTGGGCGGACTCATGGAAATAGCCCAAAGCTACACCGATTACCGTTCGGGCGACTGGCGGGACATGATTGCCAATACAATCGGGACTATACTCGGGGTATTCATCTCTTGGTTGGTGGTGTCGTTTTGGCAGCGCAAACAATTGCCGAGCCTCAAGTTTTGGGTGCGTAACATTAATCCTGAAAGTGTATAGCATGATTGGTTCTAAACGTTTCCTCCCCGCCGAATGGCACGCGCAAAGTGCTGTAATGCTTACTTGGCCTCATCCGGATACGGACTGGGCTCCTTATCTCGACGAGGCGTATATCTGCTTTGCCGAAATAGCCAATGCTGTGGCTGCAAGGGAGTTATTATTGGTGGTGTGCCCCTATCCAGAATTGGTGTGGCCGCATATTTTACCTGAGTATAAGGCAAATGTGCGTGTGGTGTCTGTGCCAAGCAACGACACTTGGGCGAGAGATCATGGCCCTATTACGGTGATCCAAAATGGGGCGTTGCGTCTCTTTGATTTCACTTTCAACGGCTGGGGAATGAAATTCGCCGCAAACTTCGACAACCAGATAAACCGCCGATTGGTGGAGCAGTCGGTTTTTAATGCCGATGTTGTGTATGAAAACCAACTGAGTTTCGTTTTTGAAGGGGGTAGCATTGAATCTGATGGCGAAGGTA
>JBDKHP010000233.1:0-4407 GCA_039797645.1 Bacteroidota bacterium | reverse complement strand
GGCTTCATGCGTTGAATGTGGTGGGTACGGAGCAAAAATCGAAGAGTGTTGCAGATGGTATTGAATATCGCAGGCATGAATTGATAACGATGAGTGATTCTACAAACTTTGTAGGCGACAGCTCTCGGTTTGATAATACAGACACTTTGCCAGCGGGTGACAGCCTTGTTTTTCTGGAAGTTATAACGGATTCAGTGCCTAAAGAAGTTGTGACTGAAACACATGAATCTGTAATTGTCAAGGGATTGAGAGATTTTTCAGATTCTTTGAAGACTTTTGTTGGGTCTGCGGATTTGCCTCTTATTGTTGTTCTAAGTGTAGTCGGTTTGCTTACCCTAGCTAAGGTTATTTACAGTAAGTATTTGGGGCAAATATTTCGCACATTGGTTTCCTACAGTGAATCCTATAAGGCATATAGGGATAATAATTTTGTTGCCCGTCAGTTTTATTTTTTTGCACACGTAATTTATTTTCTGATTCTTGCCCTCTTTGTTTCGACTCAGTTGGAGATTAATGGCTTGAGTATTGGTTCGTATGACAACTTTGTGAATTTTGGGCTCATATTTGTTGCGCTTGTGGTACTTAGCTTCTTTAAACGTGTCGTTCTTAAAACCTTAGGCCAACTTTTTATGGCTTACCGAATTGCAGAGGAGTATTGGTTTCAATCTTTGAGTATAAATATTGTCGCTAGTTTTGTAGCCTTTCCGGTTTTATGCGCGCAAGTGATATTTACGGGAGAATACGATATTTATTTTACCACCAGTTTGTGGGTAATTGTAGGTTTGGCTTATTTAATGCGGGTTGTTAGAGCATTGCGATTAACTTCGGCGAAGCAACTTTCTGTACTTTATATGATATTGTATCTCATAAGCTTAGAAGTTTTACCCGTTTTGTTGGCTCTAAAATATTTCAGAGCACTTTTTTAATTAATTTCCTAAACTACATATATTCATTTTTTTAGTTCAAGTAGTGTTCAACAATAAAAACTTACGGTTTTGAGAATCAGAAAGATTTTAGTGTCGCAACCAGAGCCAAAGGATAAATCACCCTATCACGAATTGGCTAAGAAAAACAACCTACAAATTGATTTTCGCCCCTTTATTCAGGTTGAAGGCGTTTCTGGCAAGGATTTTCGCCAACAAAAAATCACCTTATTAGATTTTAGTGCAGTGATATTTACGAGTCGGAAGGCTGTAGATCATTATTTTCGGATAGCCAAGGAGCTTCGGATCTCGATTCCAGATGAGATGAAGTATTTTTGTATTAATGAAGCGACTGCCTATTACCTCCAGAAGTATATTACTTTCCGGAAACGGAAAATATTTCATGGTAATGTCAAATTTGAGGATCTTATTCCGTTAATTCAGAAACACAAGAGCGAAAAATTTTTGCTCCCCCAATCTGATGTACATAAGGATGAGGTTGGTAATATCTTAGAAAAATCTAAGGTGAGTTTTACGCCCGTAACAATGTTCCGGACAGTAAGCAGCGACCTTACAGATTTAACAGACTTTAACTACGATGTCCTCGTGTTTTTCAGCCCATCTGGAATAAAGTCATTGTTTCATAATTTTCCGGGATTCGACCAACGTGAAACAAAAATCGCATCCTTTGGTGCTGCGACAGCAACTGCTGTGAATGAAGCTGGTTTGCGCTTGGATATTCAGGCTCCATCGCCTGAAAATCCGTCGATGGCTATGGCTTTGGAAGCCTATATAAGTAGGTTTAATAAAGAAGTTATTAAGAAAAAATAGTTCTTTACTGACATAATTGTGTCAAAGGGCTTTGGGATGTAAATCCTAAAGCCTTTTTTTGCTTAACAGGGAGGAGGCTTTATGAATGATTTACCAAAGAGTTTGCGGCTAAAAAATGCACTGGTAATTTCTGCTCTTTTTGCGAAGTCTGATTCGTATTCGTCATTTCCGCTAAAGATTCTTTGGCGGATTTCCGATTCCGTCGTGGGGCTTCGTTGTGGATTTTCTGTTCCCAAAAAGTCTTTTAAACGTGCAGTGCATCGCAATTTACTCAAGCGCAGAATGCGCGAGTCCTTTCGCCAACATAGACACCTTCTGGAAAATTTCTTGAAGACAAAGGATACAGGCGTAGAAGCTGTATTTCTGTATGTAGGCAAAAAACAGGCAGAATATCAGGTAATTGACGACAGCCTGTGTCAATTATTGCAATTAGTGTTGAATAAAATGCAAAAAAAACACAATGAGTCTATTGAGCAGATTATGGAGTCTTATAAACATTCCGGTAGTTTGGATACTGACGATTCTAATAAGAATCTATAAATTTGCAATATCGCCATATTTGGGGGCGAATTGTAGGTACACCCCTACATGCAGTAGTTATGCTATTGGTGCTCTGCACAAACACGGCTTCATAAAGGGGAGTTATTTGGCCATTAAACGCATCCTATCTTGCAATCCGTGGGGTGGAAGTGGCTACGATCCTGTGCCATAAAAATTTTGTTAACTGTATCGGTTTTAGACAAGAGATGAAAAACAAACGACTTAATGCATTCCGAAGATTGGCTTTGGGGGGCGCTATTGCAGTAATACTTGCTGGATTCGGGGCCTTTAAAGACCCATTCTTTGACATTCAGAAAAACGTAGAAATCTATTTGGATGTGCTTAAAACTATCCATGTATATTACGTAGAGCAGGTTGACTATTCAGCACTTATCAAGAAAAGTATCGACGATATGTTGAAAGGATTAGATCCCTATACGGTGTATTATCCGGAAGCAGATATCGAAGATTATAAGTTCATGAACACTGGCGAATATGCAGGTGTGGGAATAAAAGTCCGTAAAATTGAGGGCAGTTTTGTTGTCGGCTCAATAATTGAGCGAACTAAAGGGGCATTGGGAATTCTTTTCACAGGAGATAAATTGCTGAAAATTGAAGGTCAGAACTTGAACAACAAAACTGAAGAGGAGGTTGATAAATTATTGAAGGGCTCTCCAGGTACGGCGGTACGCTTGTTGGTTTCGCAACTCAAGGACGGGAAAACAACCGAAAAATTAGTCTATAGGGAAAAGATAGTGATTAAGAATGTGCCTTTTTATGGAATCATTGACGGGGACATAGGGTATATTAAGCACACTGGATTCATGGAAAATGCAGCACTTGAGATTAAATCTGCTGTAAGAGAATTAGAATCAAAAGGGGTTAAATCACTTGTCTTGGATTTAAGGGGTAATCCAGGGGGATTTCTGAATGAAGCAGTGAGCATCGTGAATTTGTTCGTTGAGAAGGGAGTTAAAGTTGTGGAAACTAGGGGAAAGTTAAAGACATGGAATGCTACCTATTTGACAAAAGATGAGCCTATTGATACCCAAATTCCATTGGTGTTGTTGGTAAATAGCCATTCGGCATCTGCGGCAGAGATCGTCTCTGGGGCGTTACAAGATTTGGATAGAGGCGTTGTTTTGGGACGCAGAAGCTATGGTAAGGGTCTGGTTCAGAACACATTGAGTTTGAGCTATAATGCCATGATGAAGGTCACTATTTCTAAGTATTATATTCCAAGTGGTCGTTGTATTCAGGCATTGGATTATTCGCACCGCAATCTGGATGGAAGTGTTGGCAAAGTGCCAGATTCATTGGTGAGTTTGTATCACACTCGCAATGGGCGGCCAGTTTATGATGGTGGCGGGGTGTTGCCCGATATTTTGATAGAGAAGACTGAGCTGCATAATTTCACCGAAGCTTTAGATAAACAGTTGGTTATATTCAACTTTGTGAACAAGTACTATTATGGTCATGACTCGATCAAGGGTTACGAAAATTTTCAGGTAACACCACAGATATACAAAGAGTTTACTGCTTTTGTGCTTGCATCGAAATTTAGCTACGAAAGCGAGAGTGTAAAGCAACTACTTGAATTTAAAAAAACACTCAAAGCCGACCGATACGATAAAATGAGTATGAAACAAATTGCCGAATTAGAATCGATGCTAAATAATTCTACAGCTCAGAATTTGGAATTATACCACGATGAGATAAGTAAAATACTCAAAGAAGAACTTTGTGGTTTATGGGGAAACGATGGAGGACGAACGCGTGCCTCATTTTCTCACGACCAGGATATACAGGAAGCAGTCGCTTTGCTCCGGAACAAGGCTCGTTACAGTAAGCTTCTAATGCCTTAAGCAAATGATAGATTCCGCGACCGTAGATCTTATCATGCAAACAGTTGAGATCGTTGATGTAATAAGCGATTATGTATCGCTCAAACGAAGGGGTACTAATTACATAGGCAACTGTCCGTTCCACAACGAACGGACTCCCTCCTTCAATGTATCGCCAGCTAAGGGCATATTCAAATGTTTTGGTTGTGGCAAGGCTGGAAACACAGTTCATTTCATTATGGAGCATGAGCATTTGAGTTACCCAGATG
>JBDKHP010000232.1:0-4263 GCA_039797645.1 Bacteroidota bacterium | reverse complement strand
AAATATAGATTCGGTACATTTAAGCGCACTCGAAGCATCACTCAGTAACACCGATTTAACCAAACTTCTGCTTCAGCTATTCCTATTCGTACTCATAGTTCTGATCATGTATGCAGTTGTGCAAACCCAACAGCAAAAACTTTACTCCTTATTTACAGAGGCTGTAAACCAAATAACGCTAAATTTTACTAAATTTTGTAATACAAACAGCCCCCCACCCACACATTTATTCTCAGAATTCGACCAACTTTACCAATCAATAACTACCGAGTTTAAGACCGTGATTGGCGATTTAGAAAGGCAGAACACCGCGATGAATTTCTACGAATACGTATTCGATCTCTACCCCGAGCCAATCCTCGTAACCGACACAAACTCCCTTATACAAGGCATGAACAAAGCCTTTACCCATGTCTTTGGTTATACCAAGGCCGACATTATGGGCAATCACATAAGTTGCTTTACACCACAAGAACACTTCCGAGAGAACATTCAGATTCAAGAATCCATAGTCGCATCCGAGCAAATAGCTATCGAAAACACACACCGTGTTGCCAAAAACCAAAAACTTATAAAAACAACTATTGTTTCTAAACCTTCAAAAAACTACGATGCCACCGAATATAACTACCTCATATTCAAAACCAGCACCCACACACAGAACCTAACCCCTACAAACGACACCAAAATCCCAGACACATTCAAAACCTTCTTCGATAACGCTGCAATAGGGCTTGCCGTTTTGCATTTCGACAATCCTGTCGATTGGAACAGTGGCACCATAACCCCCGAAAACCTCACCCACGTCCTTACCAGTTTAAGGCTATTACACTACAATACACAAACCGCCAAGCTTCTTGGAATATCCAAACACACCAAATCGCTTAATATCACCGATCTATTTCCCAACAACCACAACTTCATATACCAAAGAGTTGTACAATTATTAGAACACAAACAACAAAAATTCACTTTCTATCTGCATCGCGACAAAAAAATCGTTTGGATCGAAATAAACCTAGTCTGTGCATTAGACCAATCCGGCTTCATCACCAATATATACACCGACCTACGCGACGTAACCGACCACCGCACCCTACAAAAAAAACTCCGCGACGCCAAATACAAAGCCGAACTAGCCAACCAGCTCAAATCAGCCTTCCTCTCGAATATGTCTCACGAAATCCGAACACCCCTAACAGCCATTGTGGGCTTTAACGAACTACTCAACGAAAAAGACAGCACCGAAGAAGAACGCCTACAATACACCGAAAACATAAACCAAAGCAGCTATGTACTCCTTCAACTCATCGAAGACATAGTCGATATTTCCAAGATAGAAGCCGACATGCTACACCTCGACAAACAACAAGTTGACGTAGGCGACATGCTCAAAAAACTAAGACAAACTTTCTCAATATACCTGCGTCAAGCCAACAAGCACCACATTCAGTTTCGCTTTGAAATACGCGACGAACTCGACAACATTTCACTCATCTCAGATCGCTTACGCCTCGAGCAAGTACTCTCCAATCTACTACACAACGCCATCAAATTCACCGAAACCGGCGCCATAATTGTAGGAGTAACAATCTCACAATCAGCGAACTTACCAAGCATCAGGTTTTGGGTACGCGACACCGGAATCGGCATTTCTCCCAAAGACCAGAAAATCGTTTTCCAACGATTCACAAAGCTCAATCCCAGCCTCAGTGGAACCGGATTAGGCCTCTCCATATCCCAACGATTGGTACACCTCCTTGGCGGAAAACTCGAAATACAATCCAACCTGGGTATCGGCACCACATTCAGTTTCGAGCTACCCGTAAAATCCAAACGACAAACCGACAAACAAACCGAAGAAGTTACAAAACCACAGAAAGTTACCCCCCCCACACGCAAGCTCAAAGCCCTTGTAGCCGAAGACAACGACCTCAACTACCTACTATTATACAAAATCTTAAAATCAGTAGGCATCGAATCCGAGCGTGCAAAAAATGGAATGGAAGTCATACACAAAGCCACCGGAGAAGCCGTTTATGACCTCATACTCATGGACATACAAATGCCAGTGATGGACGGAATCGAAGCCACAAGCCACCTGCGCGAACAAGGTATCGACATACCCATCATTGCCCAAACAGCCTTCACCCTGGACCGCGACTACGACCGCATGATGAAAGCCGGATGCACCATAATATTCAACAAACCCATCAAAGCCCAAGAATTATACGCCGTAATAGAACGCACATGCCACATAAATTTACAATACTAAGCCCCTGTGCTCCCACCCTCTCTTAACGAAAACAAAAAATAAGGATAAGGAGCTGTAGCTCAACAAAATTTGTAAAGGCGGCTACCGGCTCTTGGCTGTAGTCCTCGCAACGGGTACAGTATCACTAGGCCGCCCGAGTATTTCAGTCACAAGCCAGTACCAAAGGCCACTACGTCACATGCTGTGGGCTACTCGCCGCGATCCGGGCTAGTTCGGTCGGCAGCACCATCTGTAACGCTGCTGGTACCTTAGGCCAAAACTTGCGGTTGGCCTACGGCCATGCTACATTTTCCCCACATCCCCCTAGCGACACAGCCAAATCACCAATCCGAAAAAGCCCCGCGAACCTGAAACCACAGCCCCCTACTCAAACCTAGCACGCCAACAGCAAAACTATCAAAATCAAGCAAAGTTGGGCAACAACATCGGAACAAATGCACCGCAGTCCACCTAAAAATAGTCCGACATTCATACACCCTCGCTTGTAACTTTAGCCCAGTATGCGCGTCTAAACGTAAAGCAGTTTACTATTAAAAAAATTAATGTTGCGTAAAATTTACAAAATGCAAAATAAATCATACATTTGTAAGAACTCTTTTGCAACTTTCATAAATTAAAAACCACAGCCATGAAAAGCAAACTAACAATACTAGCCTCGATTGCCCTACTGAGTAGTTGCTCCATCACGCAGTCGTCTCAAAACCTATCAGTTGATGATGCTTATTTTACACCATCGCAACAAGAAACATACAACAACCCACAATCGCAAGCAAACAATGAAGCAAAACCAGGAACCGAAGCGTACCGCCAAATGCTCTACGAACGCTATATGCGCGAAATGGAAACAGATACCAGCCTAACAGGAATAAGTAGCATCAACAACGGCATAAACCGTCCGACCCAAGAAAACTATTTCGATTATAGCCAAAACTATTACGACACTAGATCTAACGACTATTTCGACGATTATTCGTGGCGTTACGGCATTTCAATCTACCCTAGTATCAGATACAGATCTTGGTACGGTTCAAATCGTTATTACAACAATATGGTGTACGATCCGTTCTATTCACCCTATTATTCCAATTCATATTATTCTCCGTTCTATAATTCCTATAACGGCTATTACGATTCGTATCCGTACTACGGAGGTTATTATTCGCCAAGCTATGGAGGCAGAGAGAATCACAAATACGATGCATATCGCTCAGAAAATCATACTTCTGGAAAACGAAGCGGCGCCGTATATTCCGAAAAATTACGCAGAGGCGAAAATACAGAATACGTACCCACTCACAACGGCGACAATAGCCGTAAGGCAAGCTACGATATGAATACAACAAGCCGAAGTTATGATTATTCAGGTAGCCAGAATCGTCGGCGTTCGTCATACGATTCCCAAACGCAGCAGAATACGCAACAGAATACGCAACAGAATAGCCAAACCTCAAGACGTAGATCCTATGTTCAAGATCAAACGAGCCGTCAATCTAACTCGGACAATTCAAATAGCCGCCGTAATTCCAGTTCGCAATCCGATAGTAATTCCAATAGCAGCCCATCCTACAAGTCGAGTAGTTCTAGCAGCAGTTCAAGCAGCAGTTCCAGTTCAGGTGGTGGGAGGCGTACATCTCGTAAATAGAGCCTTTCCTTTAGTTGAAATCAAGACGGATTATTTTTTTTTAGCGGAACTAACTACTTGTAAATGATCCTTTAAAAGATTCGATAAAGCGCAGAGATCAACTAAAAAAAACAAACTCTAACTGACAAGCAATTCGTTTTTAATTATTGAATTTCTAATCTCCACACACCATGAAAAAATTTTGGATGGTGCTGGTATTAGGCTGGATAAGCTATGCCGCACAGAGTCAGGATACATATTACGCAAAACTATTTTCGCAGAACCAAACCGTAGGCTCAGCCCGAGTACAAGGAATGGGTGGCGCTTATGGGGCAGTAGGTGCCGATATTTCGGCAGGAGCAATAAA
>JBDKHP010000231.1:0-3012 GCA_039797645.1 Bacteroidota bacterium | reverse complement strand
ACATTGGAATAACTTAGGGAAATTGCGTTTCGTCTTTTGAATTTCCGCACGACATCCACCTGAATTACTGGCTGCCATTGGCGCACAGGCTGCGCATTTGTGCCCAGAAAATTATCGTGATAATTTGCAACTTGCCCCCCTGCCTTCGCCTGCACATCGAGCTTGTCTGTATTGTACGTAATTGCTTGGGCCAATTTCAGATTGTTGTATTGCGTCGCTGCCATTCTATTCCACGATGTGTGGTCGTTTGTCAAAAAATGCAATTCCGATTCGGCCGCCACTTTGCCCGTAGTGTAATTCAGTTCCGTAAGAAACCGTAAATTTCCCAGACGAATCCCAACGACCTCTTTCAACAAAAACAGATTTTCGTGGTGTTGTTTATTTTGTCGCATATCGACTAATTTTTCGGGCAAATTCAGAATCGGTTGGTAGGCAAGTGCTGTTTTTTCAGTGTCAGATTGCGGAAGTATTGCCACAAGCTCCAAATTAGAAAAAACGAGATCCGAGAGTTTTCGTGTCCACTGTGCTGTTACAAGACTCTGTAAGGCAGTCGTTTTCGACAAAGACGGGAATAAATTGTCCGCATTCTGATAACTCAACGCGTTGCGAACAGCCACTTGCTGTTGCCGAATATTCACCCGAAACCAGTTCGCACGATAATCGCAATAGGTGGACGAAAGTTCGCCCCTGAGTTGGTTATTACTGAGCGCTTGCTTATTCGTTTCCACAAGGCTAAAGTCTTGCTGCAACAAGTTGTAAGTTGTTTCAGACGTTTCATCGCGATTCAAACGACTTTGGTTGTAAAGCAGGTTTGCATTTATTTTCCAATTGGCCGAAAGCGTAATACCGAACACATCGCTATGTGAAAGGTGCTTTTGTTCGGTGGTCTGGGCTTCAAAATCCGACAAATAGTTTTGCTCCGCACCACTCTGGTAGCGCAAATTCGCTTCATTCGGATCGGCTGCACCCAGATCGGGATCTACGGACAATTTGAGCTTGGAGTTGCCCCAATGTGTATTGTTCAGCCAGCGTACGTTGTTGCGCAGCAAAATACTGTTTTCGCCCACATCGTACTTTTCGGGGATGCCACCCGTAAGCTGGGCTGTCCCCGAAAATTTCAGGCCTTCGTGTGTCACCAAATTCACCGCATAAGCATCCGAACCTTCCATCATTTTGAGAATCGGATTTTCTGCATAATGCCCAATCACCTGAATTTCAGCAATGCTACGGGCGGCCAGCGTGCGTGTGATGAGCGTGTAGGACGACCCTACCATGTTTTCGCCATTGAGCAATACTGTTTGTACAGACCTATTATTAAACTGAATTTGCCCATTTGGAGACACTCGAATACCCGGTAATTTTTTCAACAAATCCTCGGCAGTGCGTTCTGTGCTGTCTCTAAAAGCTTCGACTTTATACTTTGTGGTGTCGTTGTGCTGCACAATTGGGCTAAGGTCTTTTATAAGGACTTCTTGTAAGCGTTGTACATCGAATGCAAGCCGAATCAGTTCGGACTGTGTAAATTCGCCCACAGCTCGGGTAGATTGATAGGTGGTGTAGCCCAAACTGCTGACTCTCAAGGTAAGCGTATCGAAATTTGCAGGTATGGTAAGTTGAAAATGGCCATCGTCTTGGGTGTAACTAAAAGCCAACACCCTGCGACCATCCCGAAAACTTACCGAGCAACCCGAAAGCCCTTGCGCATCGTCTTGTACAACTTTTCCCTTACAGATACTTTGCGCAGAGATGCTTGACAAGGAAAACTGCCACATTAAAAATAATATGCCAAATCGAAGAAATAATTGTTGGTTCATACGCTATTTTATCGCGTCAAACTTCTCGAAAGCAAAAATTTGAGACTCCGCTACAATAGTGCCATTAGATTCAGGCATTGCAGTATTCATATATGCTGCAAACCTCAAGTCGTACTTAATAGTTTTTTCCATTATGGTTTTGAGGCTAATCCATTTGCTGCATTCTGGCTCAGTATAAGGTAGTTGTACTTTTGCTGGAATCTGAACTTCAACAAGCGTGAAACCTATTTCAGTTCGGTCTAAATTGATAAGCTCTACAATTGCACCTGGCAGTCCACGAATTTTCCAAGGAGTCAGGTTTGCGTCTAAATCTTCGCAAAACCAAACTGCCCAGTGGTAACCACGGAAAAAACTCAAGGCTTTTTCGGCCATAAAATTCATAAAGGGTCGTTTTTCGCCTGTAAATTCAAACTCTTGAAAGGGAATAGTGTCTCTGTAACAACCCTCGCGAGAAAGACAGCTATATACATTGCCACAGAAATTACTACGAATAGACGATTCGATTTGTGTACTACTCAATTTTTCGTAGCAAATAATACCTTCGGGGTAAGAGAGTACGTGGTATTCGTCTGGTAAATAGCCTTCTGCATGGCCAAGTGTCTGATATCTTGCGTAGGCAAGTTGTGCAACGGAAACGCTGCTGATTCCGATAAAAATGAGGATACCTAGGACTGTTTTCATTCGGTGCTAATAAGTGGGTGTAAAACAAAAAACTGAGACCCACAAAACGGACAGTTTGTTACAATACAACCAAAACACAGAATACGCGAAACCACATCTGTAAGGAACTTCTTGACAATTGGCCAAAGGTATCACCACGCGCATAAAGCACATGGTGATAAAGTTTTAGTTTTCGCCAACCGACGAGGCATCAGCATTGTAGAAGAATACATCTACGATGGGACTTTCCGAAACGCTCGGCAAGCCAAAAGGAATCACCATTTCTTTCAGTTCAGATTCAGCTCTTTCATAGGCTTCTTTGGGGGTGTTGGCCGTAACGAGCATATAACTGGTTACTTTTTTTTCTTTGCCCGACTCTGGGTCAACGTCCATGTACGACAGTTTTACTTTGTGCCATTTGTCGCCATCTTCGTACGGATACACCTCTGTCACGTTCGATTTTGTGATTCCTTTAATCAGAAATTCACCTGAAATCTGATTCTCAAGTTCTTTGTAAATACGCGTTTCGGCTTCGGTA
>JBDKHP010000230.1:0-6457 GCA_039797645.1 Bacteroidota bacterium | reverse complement strand
AGAACCATTGGGTATAAGCGCCCGAGTTCCTTGGACAAAGAAAATAAAAAACTCCCGACTCCCCAAAAGAGATAAAAAAAACCGCAACCAAAAAATGGTTGCGGTTTTATATTGATGTGTTGCTCCGAATCAATAATCCCAAAGATCTTGTTCGAAATTAAAGATATCATCTTTAATTTTTTCGGCTTCAAGTAAGGATTCTATTCCGATGGAGTACTCCTCGATCAAACGATTGTCGTATGTATTCGACTCTTGTATAATATAGCTGTCAAAATACCTTTTGTTGAATAAATCGTCAAAAGACATTCTTTCTGCATCATTATAAGGGTTAAACACATGGCTTTTAGCGAACAAACGTCTAGCCTCAGGAAAATACACCCAGAAAAGTTTCTTCTTAAGAGGAGTCTCTTGGTCTAAGTCTTCCTCACGGTAATACACCCGTATCGGGCACAAACCAATGATTCTTACATCCATCACAGATCTCTGTTTGTCAAAAAACCACAGTTCTTTTACAATAAAGAACTTTACATCGGGTGTAAAAAGGGTTCCTTGAACGGTCTGAGATGTGATAACACCAGTTACAGGATCTTCAATCTGAATAATTTCGTCTTTAGCTCCAAAGCGTTCTTCTATGTCAGTGATTGTCAATTCACTTGAAAACTCGTTACCGTCATTTTCAGTCCAAGCTGTCAAATTACCAGTTTTCACTCCGTGCATTAGAAGATCGATCAAACTTTTGTAAGGCCCAGTAGGAACTTGTGGATAAAACAAAACATGATTCATCTTCTGGCGAAGATCAATTTGTCTCCAAATTGTTTTCGACCACATCACATCGGCTTCACGAACGTACTGATACGGCGAAGGCCGACGATTCGGTATATGCTGATCGGGGTGAACACCCGTCAGAACTTGCCCTTGCAAACTTCCAGAGAAACTCACAAACAACAACACACTTACAATTAAAACAACGCTTCTCTTCATAACTTTTTTTATTTTAATTTAAACGCTATTGAAGGAAGTGAACGTAACGTACCATCTGGTCCTTGAGCTTTAATATCGGTAATGTAAACTTTAGACTGCGGTCTAAGTTTGGCAATCAACTGTTTTTGTTGAGCTGTAAAAGCATAGCTGTTGGCTGTGTATTCTTCTTCGTAACCTTTTATAGTTGCCGAAACAGTAAAGCTCTTTACCTCAAATTTCAAATCGAAATCGAAATTCTCCAGCACTGCTGCTACACCCGCTTGCGCTTGAAGCACGTTAATGCTCATTGCACCACCAGATTCACCACCAACTTTTGCAATAGGATCGGGAACTGTTTTCACACGGAAATCCCTAGAACCCATGCTCACCATTTTACCACCAACTTCCGCAGTAATGCTAATTACAGCACCACCCGTTTTCTTAACCCTAACGATATACTTACCGTCACCGCCTGCTGGTGTTATACTACCCGATGAAATATTTGCCTTAACCTTATTCGCAGGAATACCCGAAGCTAGAACGTCCACAGGGTTGTCCACTCCAATGTAAAATACATTCATTTTTGTTGGCGAAACCGTTACACTAGGTTCTGCCACCTGATACTCAGCATCGAATTTATACTCCTTAATGATACCTGAAGATGGCGTAGTAAGTTTAATTACCCCACCCCACTTTTTCATACCGATTGATCCACCATCACCTGTGTAAGTTGCTTTTCCGTTTTTAACGGCCAAAGCACGTCCACCTGCAATAATCTCTGGCGTAACAGTGGTATCTGAAGCTGCTATAAATACCTCTGCTTTGTATTGATCGCCTTTAAGAATATAATTTGATTCAGCCCTTACAATCGCCTCAATTTTATTGAAACGAAAGTCGTCTGCACCAATTTGGCCAGCCAAATAAGTCACAACGTCAGCTTCTGCATTTCGAATATCCGTCTGGATCTTTGTTAACAAGGTCATTACAGCTACCAAAGGTAAGTGCTCAAAATTTGATTGTTCCCAAGTTTCAAATTCTCCACCTTTATTCGCCGTTTCAGGGTCATTTGTGTTCAATCCCTTATCCAACTGCTGGCGTAATTGTTCACCCGTTTTTGGGTCAGTTAACGCTTTTAGAGCGTCTCTGTATGCATTGATTTTGCCTTTTAGCTCCAGACCTTTTTTCTCCAAAATCATGAGTTGCCCACCCACATTCTGGTCATCTTTCGCTTGCAAATCATAATACCGTACAGAATCGATACTAACAGGTACTTTATCGCCAAGTGTTACCAATTGAACTTTCAATTCATCCACATACTTAGACAATTCATCTGCTCCAGTTTTAACCTGAATAGATTTATTGTACCATTCTGTGGCCTTTGCAGGATTTGTTATTTTAGCCTTCTCAAGAGTAGCATACAAAATACCACTCTTAGTACTAAAATTATCTACTGTTTTATTTAAACCGTTATCAACAAGAACAAAAGCGTTTAGTATGTCTTTTGATACGTTCAGTGCCAACAATGCTGTCAACACCAAATACATCATACCAATCATCTTTTGCCTCGGGGTTTCTTTTCCGTGTCCCATAAGCTTTTTTTAAACAAATTTCAATTTATGTTTCAATAAGAAGGGGTACAACTATGCAGTAACGTTCATTGCGTTAAGCATATTTCCGTACACAACATTGAGTTTTTGCAAACGATCGCCCATTACAACAAGCTCTTCCTTGTAACGTTTCGAAGCTTGAACACCAGTTGTAAGATCTTCCATCATTTGATCTAACCCGCCTTCTAATTGCAACTCGAAAATTGCATTCAAAGCTGTAAGGTTTTTATTAAGCACTTCGAGTTTCTCACTATACGAAGCATTGCCTTTATTTACGGCACTAAAATCAATGTCAACAGACAGTGACTGTGTGATTTTTTTGTAAGAATCGGCCAATGTACTTACGGAGTAACTCAAATCTTCAGATGTCTGACGGTAGGTCTCACCCAACTGTCCTGCACCTTGTGCAACTTGATTTACCGCTACCGAAGCAGACTTCATGCTTTCTGAATACTCTTTTGTTGCAGCAGTTGCGCTAGAAATATCAGAGAGTGCAGAGGCGGTTTGTGTAAGGCTCTTTAAACCTTGGCCTAGTTTCTCGAAAAGTTTCTCATCGTTATCTACACCTTTTAGGAGCAAACGATCGAGATCACTTAATCCGCCGCCACCAATTTGGCCCTTGGGTGCTTTACCAGCAGCAACCATCGCTGCATTGTTCAATTCATCCTCGGGATCTAAACCGCCAAGTTCAGGAAACACAAGACTCCAGTCCCACTCTTCATGTAGGGGCTCGAATGCAGATATAAAGAATATAACAGCTTCGGTTAGAAGACCAACGGTCAATAATGCACCTGCATAAGGCCAGTGCATAATTTTGAACAAGGCTCCAATAATCACGACAGACGCACCGAGACCATAAACTTTAGCCATGATTTTTTTCCAGGTGGTACTTTCTAGGAATTCGGAAAGACTCATAATTCAGAGATTTTAAGTTTGATTAATACTTTGATTAATTAAGCTGAATTTAAAAATAGGTTGAATAATACACTATGCAAAATTGTCAACTACGGACGACTTGAATATACTAATTAAAATTGGAAGAATCCCAATCAGCAGCATCGCGTCCCATATATGAGCGCACACACCTAAATCCGATGTACGACTTTGTAGTATCTTGATACTCATACGTTCGTGTTCCCACCTGAAGATAATAGCTGATATCTTTCCAAGAACCGCCACGTACAACTTTTCTTTTCATTGCCGGTGGATCGTCCGCAAGAGCGTTATATTTAAAATCGGGGTTCAAATCGTGGGTGATTTGATAGGCCGACTCATCGAAGGCGTTTGAAGTCCATTCTGCCACGTTACCTGCCATATCGTACAATCCATAGTCATTGGGTGCGTATTTTCCCACTTCTAAGGTTCTATTGCCGCCGTCATCACCATAATTACCTCTCAATGGTTTAAAATTGGCAATAAAACAACCTGTGTTATTACGCGTATAAGGTCCACCCCAAGGGAATGCAGACAATGCCAAACCGCCCCTTGCTGCGTACTCCCACTCTGCCTCGGTAGGTAAACGATAATCTTGCACACTGGGTTCACCTCGCTGTGCCAAATAATTATTGAGCAATTGTGTACGCCACACCGAAAAAGCTTGCGCCTGACGCCAGTTCACACCCACAACCGGATAATTATCAAAAGCGGTATGCCAAAAATAGTTTCTTGTAAGCGGCTCATTGTAAGAATAAGTAAACTCTGCCATCCAAACTAAAGTGTCGGGGTATATTGGTAACTTATCTGTCATTATAAAATCTGCGCGACTCTGTATAGCTTTGCGTTTACCCTTTGCATCAATTACTTCACCAGAATAGGATTGCGTGTCGTGGTTCCAACGATTTGTTGACTTGGCAGCTTGTTTCAAGTCTATCCACATATAATCATACCACAATTTTCGGGAGTCAATCTCATTTTTTCTAAAAAAACGTTCGTTAGATACTAAGAACATTTGCTCGAGTATCGGTTTATACTCCGGGTTGTCCCATTCAATATCTTCATCCCAATTCAAATAAGGTGGGTCTATTTCGTTCCCCTCTTTGTCTTGGGTTATTAAGAATTTATCTGGTAAGTCTTCACCCAATAATTGACGCGCAATTGAATCTCGTACCCAATATACAAATTGGCGATACTCATTGTTTGTAATTTCGGTAATATCCATCCAGAAAGGATCTATAGAAACCGTCTTAGTTGTAGCAGTAAGCCCAAACGGAACATCCTGATCGTTTGGTCCCATATTGAACGATCCCATAGGTATAAATACCATTCCGTAAGGATCTGCTTCAAACCACTCCTTTCGGTCTGGAACACCTACCAGCTCTCCGTTATTGCTACTCCCACAGCTATATAAGAAAGCGATTAAAATACTTAAGAATACAATTCTTCTCTTCATAACACAGGTTGTTTAAATGCGCCGCAAATGTATTTCATATATTTCATAAAAACCTGGCACTTTTATATTTATGAGTAAATTGCGGGACACTCAATTCGAAGCAATAATTTAGCATTAATTCGTGAGTGCCATTGCTGACCTTTCCCATTTCTGATGTGGTTACATCATAAGCATATCCAAGTTTTAAACCATTGACAAGTTCTAGCCCCAACATGGCTATTACAGAATCTCCAGCTCTATAAGTAACGCCACCCCAGAATTTTTTATTGTATATGACATTCGTATTTATACTAAACTGGAAGCTACTTCCGTCAGATTTTACCAAAATTGAAGGCACAACCTCCAAAGAAGGTGAAAAAGCTTCGAACTTATATCCCGAAACTGCAAAATAATGTCGGCGAAGTTGCGTACTTTGTTTCTCACTCAAAGCGAGCGTAGGTGATAGTAAATGTGAAGCCGAAAGCCCCCCATAAAATCCACCCTTCGTATAAAAAAGGCCAAAATCCATATCAAAAGTTTTCACATTTGCATTCAGAGGAAAAACCTCCCCTTTACTAGGTTCTGGAAAAATCCACGTTCCTTCTATTTTCTTTATCACAATACCAAAATCCATACCAAGGCCGAGATCTCCATCCCAAACATCAAAATGGTGTGCATAGCCGAGTTTTAAATCCGAGTTCGATTCGAATCCTAATTTATCACTTACGATCTTCAACATAATACCACCTTTTTGGCCGAAAGGTCTAATTCCGGCATCCACAGCAAAAAAGGTGGTCGTAGGCCCGCCATCAAACCCAACCCATTGTAAGCGATGAATAGCCGTAGCACAAACGCCATTTACACTGCCTGCATAACCAGGATTATAGGCAATATGCGACAACATATCATGGCTAAACTGAGGATCTTGCTGTGCCATACCAGCTAATGTAAACAATAAAAAAAACAGAGTTGATTTAATTCGATTTTTCATTTCAAACAAGTTAAAAAATTTGTTCTTGTGTTTTATGTAAACCCATCTTAAAAAACACAAATGGTTCATGTAAATAAAACTATTTTTTTTGAATCAATCCTACTCTATTCCGAAAATGTCTATACGTCATCGAGAAAAAAAAGTTCTCATTATTCTTTACAATCCACGTTTTAGGCGTTGCATTGTACGCCACCAGATGTCTGGAATCTCATTGTTACATGCGAGCAAATAATCTTCATGCCTACAAGCAAACCAATCAGTCGTTTGTTGGAAACCCGACACATAACTTAATTCGATCCACCAACGTTCATTATTCTTGTTTTTCCAAAAGACAATCCCTCCATCTATGTGTTCTACTTGTACAATATACTTTCGATACTTCTCGCCTGCCACAATAGGAAATTCGCGACCCTTCTGAGAAACACCCTCAAAAAAATGCCAAATTATTTGTCCCGACAAATTTACTGTTTGATTGTTAATATCAAACAACGGGTTTACCCCAAATAATCCAAACACTTGTAAATTTGACCC
>JBDKHP010000229.1:0-6230 GCA_039797645.1 Bacteroidota bacterium | reverse complement strand
GCATATTAATACTGGTGTTGCTGGCTGGTGGGGCGATTTGGGTGAACCTGAGATTCACCCTTCAGATGTGTTGCATTTGTGGGGTAAGGCTGAAATGGTTCATAATATTTATGCGCATTATTGGAGCAAAACATTGGCCGATGGTTACCGGACTGACTTCCCGAAACAACGCTTGTTTAATCTGAATCGGAGTGGTTTTGCGGGTTCGCAACGGTTTTCGGTATTTCCATGGACGGGTGATGTGTCGCGTTCGTGGGTGGGGCTTCAGGCGCAGTTGCCTATTATGTTGAGCATGAGCTTGTCGGGTATGGCTTATACTCATTCCGATTTGGGTGGTTTTGCTGGTGGTGTGGCCGATCCTGAATTGTATGTGCGTTGGCTGCAAATGGGTGTGTTTAGTCCGATATTTAGGCCGCACGGTTCTAAAATACCGTCGGAACCTGTGATGTGGGACGCACATACCCAAGAACTGAGCATGAAGGCTATTAGACTGAGATATAGTTTGTTGCCTTATATTTATACCTTGGCGTGGAAAAATGCTACCGAGGGTTTGCCATTGGTTCGCCCTGTTTGGTATGACGGTACTTCGGGTGTAGATGGATTGGGTATTGATGATGCTTTTTTCTTTGGTGCTGATTTGTTGGTTGCTCCTATAATGAAAGCTCAACAGCACACGCGTAGGGTGTATCTGCCAAGAGGTAATTGGTATGAGTTTCGTGGCACGGCGAAATTTGTAGGCGATTCTTGGGTAGAAGTGCCTGTGGTTGAAGACCAGATTCCAGTTTTTGCGCGTGGCGGGAGTTTTGTCCCGATGTTGAATCGGCAGATTCAAAGTACGGCGACTTACGATGTTTCGAGTTTGCAATTGCATTACTACCTTGGCAGCAAGGGGCATGTGGCCTATTCGCTTTTTGATGACGATGGCGTGACCGAGGGTACGCTGAAGTACAGAAATTACCAACTGTTGAATTTTGAAATGGACGAATTGCCGAATGAACTTTTGTTTGCGATGGATCGCGATGGTGAGTTTCCTGGTTCTACGCTTGTGCATGAGATGGAGCTGGTGCTGCATGGTGTGAGTAGCCCACCCACCGAGGTTCGGTATGGTGATAAGTTGTTGGCTAAAGAGCCTTATCTCAAACGTTTCGGAAATGCGCAACATGCTTGGTGTTATGACGAGATAAGTGCGTCCTTATTTATTCGTTTTGTATATTTGGGCGTCGGAAAACAGACGGTACGGATCGTTCGTTAATCTTGGTGAATGTATTGATTTTGTGTAGTTTGGGTTTCTTTCTGACTGTAAACGATTGGGAATATGGCAAAAAATAGTGTGGCTGAATGGTTTGATTATCTGGCCGAACATCCGTTGGTGCAAAAAAGCTTGCCTTATTTGAGGCAAAAATATGCGATTGCAATTATTATTTTCTTGATTTGGGTGTTGTTTATCGACAACAACAATCTTTTCGAGCGAATTGATGCGATGTCGAATATGCACAAATTGGAGGTAACGAAAGCTTATTACGAAGAGAAATTAGAGACCGACGCGCACATGCTCAACGATCTGAAAACAAATGGTGAGGTCTTGGAACGTTACGCGCGGGAGAATTATCTCATGAAACGTGCGGAAGAGGATATTTTCTTGCTTGAGGAGAAGGAGTAGGTGTGGGCGTAATTCTAATCGTTTCCGTGGGGGCATTACAAGTTTTTGACGCCGGCGTGAAATTGAAAAACTGACGTACGGTCTAGCCCGGATAGTAGCGGTAGCCCACAGCTTTTGGGGATAGCGGGCGATTTCGTGCCAGCAATCAGACGAATTTTCGCGGTGTACTTCCGTTGCCAGTTGATTTCGCCCCAAAAGCGAGGACTACAAGCGGATAGCCGGTAGCGGGGTATGATAATGAGTTTTGCTACAGCTCCAAATTATTATTTTTTTTCGACATGGTTTTAATCCCTTTTGTATCCCACGCGAGGTATGTAAAGAAATCTTGGCAAGGTTTCGTAAATCGAAGGTTTTTTGTATATTTGCTTAATGAACATATTCTCATTTGATGGATTTTTTGAAAAAAATACTGATGTTTTATGTGGATGGCTTCCGTGGAATGAAGCAGGGACGGACGCTTTGGTTGATTATCGGGCTGAAATTGTTGATTATGTATGGGGTTTTTAAGCTGTTCTTTTTTCCGAATAAATTGCAACAAGATTTTGATAACGATGCGCAACGCAGTGAGTATGTGTTGGATCGGCTTACGAATGTAAAATAATGGAACATATTGATATTGCTTTAGTAGATTGGTCGCGGGCGCAGTTTGCGCTGACTGCCATGTTTCACTGGATTTTTGTACCCCTTACTTTGGGGCTTAGTTTCCTGATTGCCATGATGGAAACCGTTTACGTCCGTACGGGCGATGCGCGGTGGAAACGTCTGACGAAGTATTGGATGGGACTATTCGGGATTAATTTTGCCATTGGTGTGGCTACTGGGCTGATTCTGGAGTTCGAGTTCGGCACGAATTGGGCAAACTATTCGTGGTTTGTGGGCGATATTTTTGGTGCGCCATTGGCTATTGAAGGAATCATGGCATTTTTTATGGAATCGACATTTATTGCCGTCATGTTTTTTGGCTGGGATAAGGTGAGTAAACGTTTTCACCTCACCGCCACTTGGTTGGTGGCTTTTGGGTCGAATCTTTCGGCCTTGTGGATTTTGGTGGCCAATGCTTGGATGCAAGATCCTGTGGGAATGCACTTTAACCCGGACACCGCTCGTAATGAAATGACGAATTTCTGGGAGGTATTGCTTTCGCCCACGGCTGTCAATAAATTTATGCACACAGTTACTTCGGGGTATGTATTGGCGGCTGTATTTGTGGTAGGTGTGAGTTCTTGGTATATCTTGAAAAAGAGAGAGTTGTGGCTTGCAAAACGAAGTATTTTGGTCGCGGGGACGTTCGGTTTTTTGGCATCATTGTTCTTGATTCTTACGGGCGATGAGTCTGCCAGACATATCGCGAAGACGCAACCCATGAAGTTTGCGGCCATGGAAGCGCTCTACAAAGGCCAGCAAAATGCGCCGTTGGTGGTGTTGGGTGCTTTCAAACCAAAGAGCAAGCAGGCCGATGCGAACGAGCACGAGTTTTTGTTTGAATTGAAGATTCCCAATTTGCTTTCGTGGATGACCTATCTCGATCCTGACGCTTTTGTGCCTGGTATTCGCGATTTGGTGCACGGAAATCCTGCGCGGGGCATTCCAAGTTTTAAAACGCGTATTGCCAATGGGAAACGTTCCATAGATGCACTTCGGGCGTATAAAACGCTCAAAAAAGAAGGCAAGACCGAAGAAGCGCAGGCTGCTCTCGTTATTTTTAGGGACAATTTCAAAGATTTTGGCTACGGTTACTATTTCGGGAAAGACCCCCACCTCATTTCGCCTCCCGTACCTATTACCTTCTATTCGTTCCATACGATGGTCGGTTTGGGTATGCACTTTTTATTTTTGTTCGTAGTGATGGTTTGGTTGGTGTATAAAGACTTTGTGCAGCGGCACAAATTGCGGTTTGTACTTTGGACTGCAATTTTGAGCATTCCTTTTGCCTACGTAGCAAGTCAGGCTGGTTGGATAGTTGCAGAAATGGGCCGTCAACCGTGGGTGATTCAAGACCTGATGCCCACCCTGAGTGCCGTTTCGCAGCTCGATAAGGGCACGGTGCAAACCACATTTTGGCTATTTGCCATCACCTTTAGCGTGCTGCTAATTGCAGAAATGCGCATAATGTTCAAACAAATAGGCCGCGGCCCTTCACATTAAAAGATCTCAGAATGTTCGCAAACTTAGAATTAGATAGTCTTCAGGAATACTGGTGGTTTGTGGTATCCTTGCTTGGCGCCCTTTTGGTGTTCATGCTATTTGTGCAAGGTGGCCAAACGTTCATATTCAGACTCGGCAAAACGGCCACCCATCGCAATCTAATTATCAATGCTTTAGGCAGAAAATGGGAACTCACGTTTACCACTTTAGTCACATTTGGTGGTGCTTTTTTTGCTTCATTCCCGTTGTTTTATGCTACCAGTTTTTCGGGAGCCTATTGGGTATGGATGCTCATTCTGTTTGCATACGTCGTGCAGGCCGTTTCGTACGAATACCGCAGCAAACCCCACAATTTTCTGGGGCAAATAGGCTATGAATCGCTGTTGTTCATCAATGGTCTGTTGGGAACAGTATTGTTGGGCGCCGCCGTAAGTACCTTCTTTACAGGAGCTTCGTTCCAACTAAACGAAATGAATTTTCCGCATTGGACAGGCTCCATGCACGGTCTCGAAGCCATTTTAGATTGGCGGAACGTTGCTCTTGGTTTGGCCATTTTCTTTCTGTCGCGCACCCAAGCCCTGTTGTTTTTTCTCAACAGTTTCAGCGATCCAGAACTTTTGGCGAAAGTACGCAAACAGATTCTGCCCAATGCCCTGCCCTTTGTATTGATTTTTGTCGCATGGATTGTGGGTGTTTTTAGCGCAGCTGGTTTTGCCTACAACCCACAAACTTTAGAAGTTAGCTATCTGGATTACAAATACTTACATAATTTGGTAGAAATGCCATTGGTCGCCATACTGTTGCTTATGGGCGTGTTGAGCGTGCTAGTATCCATCGGTTTGTCGCTCCGCAGCAAGCAAAAAGCAACACTTCCATTTTGGCTTTCGGGCGCAGGTATCGTGGCAGTGGTGTTGGCCTTGTTGTTACTTGTGGGCTACAACGACACCATTTTTTACCCATCGCTCACGCACCTGCAAAGTTCACTTTCCATTCGCAACGCATCGTCCAGCCGTTACACCCTCCTTACGATGGCTTATGTATCGATGTTAGTACCCGTGGTGATACTATACATCGCTTACGTTTGGCGTGTGCTAAGTCGCAAACCTATGGACAACAAAGAATTAGACACAGAAAATCACATATACTAAAAACCGCACAATGATATTTCCGATCCTACAATTCATTTCGTGGCCCGCATTTATCGGTGTCAGTTTTTTGATAATCTGGAAACTGTTGCAACGCTACGAAAAACTACAAAAAGACGACAATTCCGAAGAATAATTTTTTATTGGGTTAATTTTGATTGATGGTGACCACCTTGGCGAGGGTGGTCATTTTTTTTGCAATACGCGTTCGAACCAAGCTAAAACAAAAACTAACCGAACGAAATGGAAAAAAATAAAAAAAATAAAGATAAGGAGCTGTAGCTCAACAATATTTGTAAAGGCGGCTGCCGGCTCTTGGCTGTAGTCCTCGCGAGGGAACGCTGCCACTTGGCCGCCTACGTATTTCAATCGAACCATGGTACAAAAGGATATCGCAGCTCGTCGCTGTGGGCTACCTGCCGCGATCCGGGCTAGTTCGGTCGGCAGCAACATTTGTAACGCCGTAGGTACGCTGGGCAAAAACTTTCAGTTGGCCTGCGGCCATGCTGCAAAAGAACCCAATAAAGATAGCCAAACGTCGAAAACCAGCCTAAACCCACAGTTCCTTAGCACGAACCACAAGAAACCCAACAAAAAATATTTTCAGCAGCCCCAAAGTAACCTTCTACTTGTTTGCAGATTTTAGCCTCAATACAGGAAGTTTATCGCTTGTTTTTACAATAAAAGCGCACTTCAAGGCCAATAATCGCACTTAATGCTCCGCGAACAACAGTCTCTTTCCAGAATGCACAAAAGTAGGACACAAGCCAAAGCACACTTCAATCTTGTTTTTGTACCTGAAAATTAAAAAACAATTATTTTGGCTAAGGATTTGTTTATATATTTGATATAACAGCTTTTTTTTGCTACTTTCAGTGCAAACAAAAGTTGATGTTTCAATTTTAAACCCGAATAAACCATGTCGTCCGAAAACACAATTATCGTCCCGTGGGACTTCTCGCAGGTAGCAGAATACGCACTGCAACATGCAATAAAGATCGCAAAGCTCACCGATGGAGAAATTCACCTCTTACATGTTGTGAAAAAAGATAAAGAGGAAGTTTCAGCTATCTCAAAACTCAATGCCATCGCCGACGAAGTGCACGGTAAGTATGGTATTCGCCCCAGCATTGTCGTGCGAGAGGGCAGTATATTTAAAGTTATTTCCGATACTGCCAACGACCTAGAAGCCACACTGTTGGTGATGGGTACACACGGTATGAAGGGAATGCAGAAATTCACAGGAAGCTGGGCTCTTAAAGTAATTGCTGGCACACGCG
>JBDKHP010000228.1:0-3413 GCA_039797645.1 Bacteroidota bacterium | reverse complement strand
CAAACAATACCTACAAGCCCGCGATACGACAGATCTAGCTGGAAACGTTGTTTTTTCTGGCAAAATCGCCTTGCAACCGGGTATTTATATGCTAATAATGCCCGGCTTGAACATACGGTTTGACTTACTGATTGACGACAAGCAGAATTTCGAAATTAGCTCTACTACGGAAAATCTGATCGATAAAATGAAGGTAAAAGGTTCTAGGTGTAATGCCGTTTTCTTCGAGTTTCAGAAACAAATGGCAGTACTGAACCCCAAAATTGCCGAACTTGCAAGCCAACGCGATACACTAATGAAACATAATGCTGACTCGGTAAGTATCCAGAAAATACAGAAGGAGGTAGATATACTCGACGATCAGGCACAAGCTTACTGGAAAAAGGTTGCGAACGAGAATCCCGATCTTATTATCAAGCCCATTCTGGAAGCGATGAATTCACCCAAACCCTATTCGGGTATGGAGGGTACTTACTTTTTCGAGAACATTGACTTTAGCCAACGGTGCATTGTGCGCTCTCCCGTATTGTGGGAAATTAGTATGCGCGTAATTGCCTACAACCTTAACAAACAAAGGGATGCTCGTGAAATAATTCAGCAAGTAGATAAACTGCTTGACAAAGCTGAAGCTGGCGACTCGTTGGTGTTTGAATACATATACAACCACATGCTCAATTTTTTTAATACCGTGCAGCGTGTGTCGATGAACGAAGTGTTTGTGCATTTGGTAGAGACTTATATAGACAAAGGCCGTTGCAGGTGGTACACTGCAGATCAGCGGAAACAAATAGGTGAAAGGTCTAAGTTTTTGCGTGCCAATTTTGTGGGCGAAAAAGCTGTGGATATTAAATTGCCAAGCTTGGCAGGAGACTCGATTAATTTACTTCAATTGAAATCGAAATTTACGATTGTGTATTTCTGGAGTACCCTGTGCGGGCACTGCAAGGAGGCCATGCCGTATATGAAAACACTAACGGATTCTATCCCCGATTCGAGTAAACTGAGGGTGTTTGCAATTTGTACAGACGACGATAAAAAGGAGTGGCAGAAGCATATTACTGAAGATGGGATTGGCAAATGGACGCATGTGATTTCAGGACGTGAGCAGAATGCTTTCCGCGAACAGTACAATGTTTATAGTACGCCGCAGTTGTATATGCTCGACGAAAATTTTAGAATTCTATACCGCCGTATTGGCCCGTACCAGATTGAAGACGTGGTGAAACAGCTACTGAGCCAGGCTGATAAGTTCAGGTAGTGGAATTTGGGAATCCCGTAGCATAGACCACGAATTGGGAATTGAATGTACTTCGGAGTCCTCAATTCGTGGTTTGCATTTTTGTTCCAATTTGAAAACCGTGGCTGGTGGTACGTGGTAAGGTTTTACATGGCCATAGGCCAACTGAAAGTTACTGCCCAGCCTACCTACGGCGTTACAAACGGTACAGTAGCTACAACTAGCCCGGATAGCAGTGGTAGCCCACAGCGGTGTGAGTAGGCATCAGCAATCTGATGCTATTCGTTTGAAATACAAAGGCTTCCAGTTGATTTGGTTCCCGAACGCGAGGACTACAAGCGAATAGCCGGTAGCCGCCATATATAAATATTGTTGCGTCCCCGCTCCAAATTTTTATTTTTATTTTTCGTATTCGCTTTTCTTTGGCCGCTAAAATGGTAAATGAGGGTCTTTTTTGTCCTTGTTGCTTTTGACAGTAAAATACACCCAGACAACTGCTAAAATGCTGGCTATTAGTATAGTTACGTCCATAATTTCCGTTGTTTGTCGCTTATTGTTTTAGGAATTTTATTTGTTTGCTTTGTTCGCCTATGTCGAGTTTAAGAATATATGTTCCGGGGGCTAGGTTTTGCAGCCTTTCGGTGTGTTGCTGTGTGCCTTCGGGCAGGCTTGTGTGTTGCAGTTTTTTACCGTCGAGGCTGAGTATTTCTAGCTCGATTTTGTGCGAAAAGGCTTGGTTTATTTCTATATTCAAATACGTTGTGCTTGGGTTTGGGTAGGCTTTTATTTCGAGTAAAGGTGTGTGTTCGTCGGGAAGTAAAAAGCTCACAACCAATGCGTTGTAGCGAGTTGTAAACTGCGAACAGCCGTGTTCGGTTATGGCAGTGAGCGAGATGCTATACACGGCATCGAGTACGTATTGGTGAATCGGGTTTTCGTCGGTAGAGGTGAGTCCGTCGCCAAAATCCCAGAGGTATCGTTGTGCTCCTTTTGAAGCGTTGGCAAAGCGTACGACCTCGCTAGGGCTGGAAATTTGGGAAGGTGTGTAGGTGAAATCGACACTGGGAACAGGGTCGGCATAGAATACTTTTGTGATTGATTTTGTGCCATATTGGCTTGTGGCTGTGAGGGTTACATCGAAGGCTCCCGATTTATTGAAGATATGCGTTGGGTTCTCGGAGGTGGCGTTGTCTTTCCCATCGCCGAAGCTCCAGATGTAACTTGTGGCGTAGGTAGATTGGTTGATGAATTGTATGGCCATTGGTACGCAACCGGCATCCATGGACGCGCTGAAATCTGGGTTTGGATAGGGAGGTAATACCGTAATTGTTTGATAAGCTGATTGTTCACAACTGTATTTATTCCGACCGACGAGAGATATTACGTAAGTTCCTGCTTGGGTGTATTTGTGTTCGATTTCTTCTTTGTCTTGGTCTGCCGCGCTGTCGCCGAAACGCCAACGGTAATAGGGCAAGCCTGTGCCGAGGGTTACTTTGGATGTTACCACGGCATCGGGCAAGCGAACTTCGTTAGGGTTGGCCACAAAATCCATCTGAAATTCTGGTGATACTCCGATTACGTGGCGGGCGGTATCGGTGCAAAAATTGGCAGATTGGACAACAAGTTTCACGGTATATTCGGTTGCGACACCTTGGGTTAGATTAAAAGTGTGTTCTGGTTTCAATTCTTTAGAACTTGTTCCGTCGCCAAAAATCCAGTACAAATCTACATAATCGAGGCTTGTGTTTGCAAAAAGGACTTTCATGGGCGAACATCCTTTGTCTTCGCTTACGTCGAATTTTGCCAAGGGTGGTGTTTTGAAAAATATATCGACGTAATCGACGGCTGAACATTCGCTGTGAAGTTTGTCGGTAACAGTCCACTGCATGGTGCTTTTACCTGGACTTAAAGATTTTACGGTGGTGTGGTTGCTGGCTCGGCTGTTAATGGCGCAGGTTCCCAATATCATTCGCCAATCGCCCTGGTAACGTGAGTCGAGTTGCGGTGCGTTCATCTGAATTGTTGCGCTACAGGTGGTTATGTCGGAGCCGGCATCGGTGCTGAAGGTGTAGTTTGTAATGGACATGGTGTCTTGGGAGGAGAATCCGTTAAGTTCGACCTTCCATACGAGCACTGTTTTACCGAGTGGAATATTGCGCACGACAGAGACGGGGTC
>JBDKHP010000227.1:0-4081 GCA_039797645.1 Bacteroidota bacterium | reverse complement strand
ATGAAGAAAATATCAATCGTACTATTAACTTTCTTGTGTTCGCTCTCAATTTTTGCACAAGATTCTATCCCCTCAAAAAAAGAGGTCGTAAAAAAAGGTTGGAGTTTTGGAGCTTTACCCGCTATCGCTTTCGATACAGATATGGGGTTTCGTTACGGGGGGCTCACAAATTTTTTCGATTTTGGCGATGGAACTATGTACCCAAACTATAAACAGTCTATTTACATGGAATGGTCCCATACTACCAAAGGGAACGATACCAAACAGCTTAGTTATGACTCTGAGTATCTGATTCCTAAGACGCGGGTGTCGGCCGATTTGACTTATATTACTGAGAATGCGCTGGATTTCTATGGCTTTAATGGTTACGAATCTACTTTTACACCAGAATTTGCTGAGGAAGGCGATGCTGCGTATCGAACGAGAATTTACTACCGTCATGCGCGTAAAATGTTTCGACTGAAAACTGATTTTCAGATTAATATAATCGAACGGAAATTGCGTTTGTATTTGGGATATGCTTATTACAGCAACCGTATCGATTCGGTAGATATTAATACGATTAATAAAGGTAAGGACGAAGCCGATATGCTCTCGGCTGCTGGTAGTAGCTTGTATGCTAACTATTTACGAGATGGTGTTATTCCGCAAGACGAGGCCAAAGGTGGCGACAATAATCTGTTTCGGGTGGGGCTTGTGTACGATACTCGGGATCGGGAGGTGAATCCTTCGTCTGGTATTTGGGCTGAGTCGTTCGTTCAGTTTGCGCCAAACTTTCTGGGCAACAAACAAGCGTTTACGAAATTTGTATTTACGTGGCGGCAGTATATCAGTGTTGTGCCCCAACGAGTAATTTTTGCATATCGTCTTGATTTTCAGCCCAAAATAGGTGGTGATGTTCCGTGGTATATGCTGCCGTATGTGTATAACACTCTCAAAGATCGGGATGGTTTTGGGGGTGGTAAAAACGGACGTGGTATTCTGCGAAATAGGGTTGCTGGCGAAGGTCTTTTCTACGGCAATATCGAGATACGGACGGTTCCTTATCGGACGGTTATTGCCAACCAAAATTTCTATATAGGTTTGGTTCCGTTCCTTGATTTTGGAATGGTTACGCAAAATTACAAAGTGGCGACGAATCTGGTGAACCCGAATTATACTATTGGTCAGGATTCAGAGGGTCTGCACAGCTCGGCTGGGCTGGATGCTAAATTTGTAATTAACGATAATTTCGTGGTAAGTGTGGCTTATGGTGTTGCTCTGGACAAAAGAGATGGTACCAGTGGAATGTATATTGGGCTAAATTATTTGTTTTAGCCATTAATGTGAAAAAAAAATCACCATTCTGGAAAGAATGGTGATTTTTTTGTTTATTTATAAGATATTATTCGGCAATTTCTTCGTTATCGACCTCTGGTGTGGTGTCTAATATATCTGTACCGCTTAAATTAACACGAATTAGGTTTTCAATCTCCTCGCAAAGTTCTGGATTGTCTTTGAGTAACTTTTTTACAGCTTCGCGTCCTTGTCCTAGTTTGGTGTCGTTATAGCTAAACCAAGAACCGCTTTTCTTAATGAATTTTAGTTCGACACCGAGATCGATAACTTCGCCAATTTTTGAGATTCCTTCACCAAAAATGAGGTCAAACTCAGCTTTCCGAAAAGGGGGAGAAACCTTATTCTTCACCACTTTCACGCGGGTTCTATTGCCAATTACATCGTCACCATTTTTAAGCTGGCCAATTTTACGAATGTCAATACGAACAGAAGCGTAGAATTTCAGCGCATTACCACCAGTTGTAGTTTCTGGATTCCCAAACATTACGCCGATTTTGTCGCGTAATTGGTTGATAAAAATTACAGTTGTTTGCGTTTTGCTGATGTTTGCAGTGAGTTTTCTGAGTGCCTGCGACATCAGACGCGCTTGAAGTCCCATTTTTGAGTCGCCCATTTCGCCTTCGATTTCGGCTTTTGGGGTAAGAGCAGCCACCGAGTCAATTACTATAATATCAACCGCGCCCGAACGAATAAGGTGGTCAGCAATTTCGAGTGCTTGTTCACCATTGTCGGGTTGTGAAATTAAAAGGTTCTCGATATCGACCCCCAAACCACCAGCATAGAAACGGTCGAAAGCGTGCTCAGCATCGATAATTGCAGCGATACCGCCGGCTTTCTGAGATTCGGCAATTGCGTGTATGGCTAAAGTTGTTTTACCAGAAGATTCTGGGCCATAAAGTTCAATAACTCGCCCCTTGGGGTATCCGCCTACTCCCAAAGCTTCATCGAGTGCAATAGAACCCGACCGAATTACCGGCATCTCTTCTGCGACAATATCTCCCATGCGCATAATCGCACCTTTGCCGTGATCTTTTTCAATTTTATCCATCGTCAGCTTCAGAGCTTTGAGCTTTTCTGCGTGTATATTGGATTCTGTGTCTTTTTTAGCCATCGTTATCTAATTTTTTTCGTATTTTATTAATTATTTCAGCCGTAATTGAAATATCGTAATTTAGGAAATTCTGTTTATAGGTCGAATTCCTTTAAGATTTGTTGGCTGTGTTCTTTTGTTTTTACTTTTTCGAATATCTTCTGAATGTTGCCATTTTCATCGATCACAAAAGTTGTACGAACCACCCCCATATATTTTTTTCCGTACATAGATTTTTCCGCCCATACACCGTAATCGTTCATGATTTTATGTTCGGTGTCTGGAATCAAATTGAATTTAAGGTCGTATTTTGCCGAGAATTTATCGTGCCTAGCCTCCGAATCTGGACTCACACCTACTATCTCAAAACCTTTTTCTTGTAATAGCTGCATATTGTCTCTTAGATTACAAGCCTCGGCAGTACAGCCTGGCGTATCGTCTTTAGGGTAAAAGTATAAAATTAGCTTTCTGCCTTTGTATCCAGATAGTTGTATTGTGTTGCCATTGCTTAATGTAAGCTGAAAATCGGGGGCCTTATCACCTATTTGTAGTGTTGTCATATCGTTATTGTCTTTTGGGTTTTCAATTTGTAAATATACAAAAGGCTTTTTACAAAAATATATTTATATTTCGGTTGTCAAAATAGTATGAGTCCCCCAAGTTTGTGTATATTTGTTTTAAAGAGCATTGTTATGTGCCGAAGTTTGTAATCCTTCACACAACAAGGATGCTTGTATGGAACCCGAACTTAAACTATGGCTGAAACGAATACAAGCAGCCTGTATGGATGTATAAAGGCTATAGAAAACAAACAAAAGTGTATGAAAGAAAAATTGCTACAATTATGCGTATTTGTGTTTTTATGTGCACAGATTACTACAGCAACCGCACAGATTACTGAGATCAAAAAATTTGAAGGGACTAACTACTTCAAGGAATTGATTAAAGATCCCGATTTCGCTAAGAAAATTGAAAATTCAAATAAATATATCACCAAAGCCGACGCTAAGTATGCCGATCTGAAAAAGATAGAGGACGAGCTTATGGGATACAAAAAGATTGCGCTTTTGTCTCAAGACAAAAAAGCAAAAGCATCGGCTCTTAAGAAGATTACAAAACTGAATAAGAAATACATGGATCTTCTGGACGATGTGTACGATTTGTATTCTGATGGGAATACCCTTAGAACAGAGGCATATTGGAAAGCATTACCCAAAACTCGGTACGACAACAAACCCGATATGTTTAAAACCAAGGGTTGGAGCTTAGAAGCTGCTGCGAATAGTACAAAAAAACTGGCTGTCGATAAACGATTAGAAGCCACAAAAACCAAAGGAGACTTTCATAAAAAGTTGGTTTTAGATGCCAACGATTTAGAGCAGCGCGCGCTATCTTCTATTGTTGATACCCATACGTTTCTGAATGACAAGGTTGATTATATTAACAACCCGAATACTTTTACTCGTGACAGTCTCGTAGGCGAGGAGTTGCAGCTGATAGCAGGGTTTTATTACACCATTCATATTGCCATGTTTAATGATGCGCAGGCAAACGAGGCATCTAAAATTCAGGTCAGACCCTTGTTATTTGACAAAAGCCTCAAAGGAATTGTACAATATTCCGCAGGTGTATATAAGACTTATCAAGCTGCCA
>JBDKHP010000226.1:0-6031 GCA_039797645.1 Bacteroidota bacterium | reverse complement strand
TATGAATAGATTTCAAATTTCAATTTTTGATTTTAGCCTAAGTTTTTGCGGTGTGTTTTGATTTTGATTATTGATGATCAGACAAAGGCTTAAGACTGATAGGTGTACACTCTTGCTGCGTTTTTTTGCATGAAGGTATTGCTTTTTTTCAGCGAGTTTGTGTTGGCTGGTTTTGGCGGAGTGGTGATTTTATGGGGGCTAGGCAGTGTCATTAAGTTAAGGATTTCGTACAGGTTGGGTCTAAATTTGGGTGAAATTTCCCCGGTATATTCCCTACTTAAAAGTAGCGTAATACGCTAGAATTACCCTATAATTTTTGCTCGATAGCACCAAATGTGCGTAATAAATTTCACAGGCTTAATCCCTGTGAAAACAGAGGTTAGCAGGTTTGTAAAGCCCAAAAGTAGCGTAATAGGTTAAAAATTAATTGTGTTGACGGATTGATTTTGCCCCTTTGGGGCTTAGGGATGCTGTACCTTGGACTTAACCCAAGGCTATTTATTGCGCACCTTTGGGCTTTGTGGGGTATCTCGTAGTGATTGAGTCCTGCAAGAACTTCGGCTCATAATACGGTTTACTGATCGTTAATTCCTTCACTTAATGACATTGGGTGACTCGGTGGGCTTATTACGATAAGTTGCGCATGTAATAATTGAAACTTTGTTTTGGTGTGATATATTTAGGTGTTTCATGGCCAAAGGCCAAGTATTTGTTTTGCCCAGCGTACTTACGGCGTTGCAGATGGTGCTGCCGCCCCAACTAGCCCGGATCGCGGCAAGTAGCCCACAGCCGAGCTGTCGTAGCCTTGCGTACAGGGGTTTGTTTGAAATACAAGGGCGGCCAAGTGATACCGTTCCCGCGAGGACTACTGCTAAGAGCCGGTAGCAGCCTTTACAAATATTGTTGGGTTACAGCTCCTAATAATTATTTTTATTTTTTTTCTTTAGCGTCCACTCTAGAATGTCCATTTTGTCAGGTTTTATTTTGTAACCTTTTGATTGTCAGTCTGGAATTTTAATTGTTTGTACGATAAATGGTAATTTGTACTGGATACTTTGTGTTTTTGCAAAATTGGATGCTTGGATTCTGATTGTTGGATTGTTTTATTTTAGTAGTTTTTGTAGTACATCGGTGTATTCCATCGAAAAGCCGCGTCGGATAGCATCCCGCAAATCTGCCAAGAAATAGGCTGCGAAGGTTTTTCCGGCGTAGCTTTTTTTAATGTGTTCTTTGTAGATATGGCTCGCTTCGCGTTTTTCGCCCTTCCCGAGCAAGGATAGGGCTGCTAAGGAGTATCCTTGTGGGTTTGCTTTGTCTAATGAGATTGCTTGTTGCGCGTAGGTATGTGCTTGATCGTATCGTTTTGCATACAATTCGGATCGGCTCAAAATGCAGTATTGCTCGAACAGCAACTGGTTGATTCGAGGGGATCGAGGCTTGGACTCCATGAGTTTTTTTGCTTCTAATCGGACGTACATTTCATCGGCTTCGTTGTTTAGTTCTGGGGCTACGTCTGTTACCAAGAATTCGCTCCATTTTCGGATGTCGGCAGTATCGGAAAGATTTTTTGCTTTGTCAAATAACCACTGTTTGTATTGGTTTTGGTCGCTTATGGTGAGTTTGCTGGAATTTACGACTGCCCAAGCATCTTTCAGGAATTGTGTACTTGCTTTTGTGTTAATGAGTTGCTTGTATATGTTGAGTTGTTTGAGGATCAATATTTCTATTACTTTTGGGTCGATACTTTCTTTAATCCATCCGTCAAATTGAAGTATTGCGGATTGTAAAAAATTTATATCTGTAGATTGGGTGAAGTATTGTCCGATTCGCTCGAGATGAGCTTCTACTTTTTTGTCGTTGTGGTTGTACTTTAAGGTTAATAGCATGAGTCTGAACATCTGAGTTTGCTCATATGGATTGTTATTCTTTTTTAGAATGTTTTCGTATAGATTGAGGCATAGGTACAATAATTTGAGTTTTTCTGGAATATTAGTTTCTAGGGTTAGTTCGGAGTCAAAATAATGGATCGCGTTATATATTTCTTTGGGATTGTCGAGTTTCTCAAAGTCGTTCAGGTTTTTCTGGATCTTACTGTCTAACTCGGCTAAATCGTTGTTGGTTCTTTGTAATCCGATGAGTGCTTTTCGCTGATTTACGAGGTATTCTGATTTTAACAACAATTTGAATAGTTTGGCATATAGGTTTTCAGCATTTGTATAATATACAATTTGCCGGGATTGCTGGTTTTCTCTCTCGGCTCGATACATGAATCTACTGGCTGCAGATTTCATTACTTCTACATTTTTGATTCCGAACAGCTGTATTTCTAGGTTTTTTACTCTGTTTTTCATCTGTTGGTCGTTTGGGTCGAGTTCTCTTAAATGGAGTAGAACTTCGGCTAAATCGACATAGTAACTACCTAGGCTTGCTTTTTTCAACACTTTTGTATAAAGCTTGTCCGATAAAAAAAGGCAGGTTTTTTGGAAGATAAGTGTTGGCGGGTTCAGTGATTTTATAAACAATAAGTTTGCTGCGCGTGCAATCTCTTTTTCGTTGGTTAAATCGGAATATGGTTTAATTAAGAACTCGGCTAAATAATCTGCGCTTAGGTTTTTTTCTGGAAACAACATTCCTAGGTATGTTTGGGGTACCACGTATTCAATTTTTCCGAACTGAATATATAATTTTTGGTACAGCATTGTAGCCGCCTTGCTGTTTTGCTGCTGAACTGTTTCGTTTACCGAAATTTCTGCTTGGTTATAAAAGTATTTTGCTGCATTTTCGAGCTGGTGTTCATTGTCGATTTGAAGGATGTTTATCAGCAAATTTTCCATTTGGTCGTCAATATCCTCGGGGTCTCTCTCGAAGTTTCGTAAGCTTAGTAGCACTTGCAGGTGTTGCGCTTTATAGATTGGAAGGTCGTTTATTTTTTCGAGTCTATCGAAAAGATTATTCGCATAGCCAAGATAGCGAATTTGCATGGCTTGGTCAATTTGTTGATCGGCCTTTGCAAAGTAATACAAGCCACCTTCGTTTAGTTCGTTTTCTTCATTTAGTTCTTCGTAGAACTTAATCTTAAGCTCCAACATTTGGGCCACGCTAAGGGGTTCGTGCCAATTTTTGACCAAAAATTTCTGCAATACAGAGGGGATATTGAAGGTTTGTATTAAACCGTTTTGGCTCGCCCATGCTATTTTTTTATTGTCGGCACCAAAGCAAATGGCAATAGGCGTGCTGGGGAGTTTGTAAATGCGAAGTTCGTAGCCGTCGTTCCAGACACGGAGAATGTTGTCTTTGTCGAGGCTTGCAAGTTTTGTGCCGTCGGCACTGAAGCATAATTTGGATATTTGGTTTTCGTGCCCTTCTAATATTTTGGTGAGTTTGCCTTGGGTTGTGAGTAGTTTGATTGTTCCATCTGTGGAACCAGATGCGATTGTACGTGTTTGAGAGGAGTAGGCCAAACTGCTCACTTTTCCTTTGTGTGCAGGTACTGTTGCTACCAATTTATTGTTTTTCCATATTTTCAGAAGACCAGTATCGTCTCCGATTACAAAAGCATTTTTGTCGAATATACAGAGGGCGGTGATAGGACGATTGTGTGCGTGTACAATCTGTTTGCTTCCCGAGGCATCGTATATTTGCACATCGCCAGATGTTAGAGCTTTCATGATTTGGGTAGGTGATACGGCCGCTATTCCTTCTAGGGGCATGGCATCGAGTTTGGTTAATTGCACAAAAGCATCGTCAATACTCAGATCTGGTGAGCTTTCAAGGAACATCCCTTGTTTAAATTTTTGGGGTAATGGTTCGGTTATTAATCCTTTTTTTACATCCAACATGCCAATACCGGTTTTATTAATCCATGCAAATTCGGAATTGGGTTTGTGAGAAGATAGTAAGGTATATACGGGCGTCGTACCTTCATAAATATTGATGGGTAATACGGATGAAATATCCCAAATGTTAATTTTACCATCGAGGCTTGTGGAAATTACTTGATCTGCTTCGGGAACGAAACAGGCATCTATAATGGCTTGTTCGTGGCCCAACAGTTCTGAAATAAGTGTGCCATCTGTGGACCATATTTTCATAGTTCGGTCTTCGGAGGCTGTAAGTACAAGGTTGTAGCTTGGTAGGTAGTCGATGCAAGTAGGCAGCGCGTCGTCTACATCGAATGATCGAATGATTTGATTATTACGGTTAAATTCACGTGTTTTACGATCTGCACACACAGTAAAGAAGCCAGTGTTATCTGGTTTTAAGCACAAATCCAGTACAATGTCTGGATGTGCTGCAACTGGCCCGAATGAATCGGTGAGTGTATTCCAGACCCATATATTGGGTTGGTCTGAGAGTAAGTATATGAGCGAGCCATTTGGTGCAAAATAAGCTTTTTTGATATTTTTCAGATTTTTAGGCATTATCTTGAGCATATCTCCTTTAACCGACCAAAGTATAAGGACATCGTTCTGATCTACCGAAAGCACTTGTTTTGCGTTTGGCGAAAAGCATGCAAATTTTACGGGGTAATCGTGGGCATTGAGCACTGTACGTAAGCTACCCAAGCGATCCCAAATACGTACACTCTTGTCGTCTGAAGCTGTTACATACATGGTTCCTTGCGAATCTGTTTCAACAGAATTTACGGCACTCAGGTGTCCCACTAAATTGAAAGCAGACTTGTTTTGGATATTTATAATTGTAGCCATATTGTTTTCCGAAGGAAAAGCAACAGACTTGTTTTGGGAAGAGTAGGAAAGCTGTTTGGCTGGTATCCTATATGTAGCTAATGTTTTGTAAAAAACATTTTTCTTGTAGATGTCGTAGATCGTATTTTTGACAGTTTCATTTGGATCTAAAATCATAGCTTTCTCTGCGAGCCGAATGGCAATAGTAGGGTCGTTTGATTCTATTTGCCGAGCGAGTGCAAGTAAGTTATTAGCACTAGATTGGGTATAGAGGCGTTGCATGGTGAGTAGGTTCTCTTTTTCTGTCTGCCTCGCTACGTAAAGCTTATATGCAAAGAAAAGCATAAAAACCAGCATGAGTGATGTCGCCACCATCGTGGCGCGTTGAATTAAATCCAATCTTCGTTTTCTAGTTTTCCTTTCTACTGCATTTTTTTTGCAAGCTTGTATGAATTCGCTGAGCAAATTGTTCAATTCCAGACCAGCTTTTGCTGACAACTCAAGCCAATGTAACAATTCGTCAGTATGAAGCGAATTGAGCAGATTTGCCTCACGTTTTCCACTCTTCTCCCACTCTAATGCTTTTTCTAACCAAATAGTCTGTTCGTGAAGAATCTCATGGTTGTAATCGAGTTTTCGCATTAATTCGGTAAAACCCAACTGGAATTTACTGTATTCTATGGGAAATTGCACAAAATTTACGGTTGTAAGCTCCGAGATTGTCTCTTCTGGGATTCCTTTGTAATATACCAGCACAATTCTCTTTTTTAGTTTTAGAGCGAGGCCAATTTGTAAACGGAAATTAAGATCGGAATTTGATTCTTCCGAAATTACACAAACTACAGACTCTGAGCGGACAATGGCTTGGTAAATGGTGTCATTATATTCATTACGATTTACAAATTCGTGCGCAAACCAAGTAGTTTTGGCATACATCAACAGGGTTTCATTTAAGTACCGAGCAAAATCATAATCTGCATCTGCGAACGATATAAAAACGGCGTTTGAACGTGCAATTTGTTTCCAAGATTCATTAATAAAATCGTGCTGTAATTCACATAGACCTGTGTGTAAACGACTTTTTGCATACTGCTGCCAAATCTGTACATGCTGTAAAATTGTTTCATTCAGCAACATCCCGTCATTCTTATTTTGTAGAAGCCATACATAAGCTTTAATAAGAACTCTCTGATGACTTACATAATATTCATTGTCAGTTTCGAGAGTTTTAATCACATTGTTAAATGCCTCGGTAAACGAATCGCCTGGTTGTAGCTCTGTGAAATCGAAAGTATGTAGGAAAGCTGAGGGTAACGAACTTAGTTCTACGGGTTCTACATTAA
>JBDKHP010000225.1:0-2803 GCA_039797645.1 Bacteroidota bacterium | reverse complement strand
TATATTGCAAGTGCATATCTTGGGGGACGAGCTGAGTACAATTCGGAAACAGTAATGAGCGAAAGTACCAACACAAGTGCGGTTTCTGTTGCCGTAGAGGCAGAATATAAAGCAGTGAGTGGGAATGGTAGCTTAGATACTAACAACAAACTCACCCTGAGTAACTCACAAACCAAGCGAACACTTCGCGTAGTTGGTGGAAATTCAGAATTTGCCAACAATATACACGACCGTGAAACCTATATGAAATGGGCTGAAGGTATTTCGCCAATGCCAGTGCTTTGCGACTTCGACGAGACAAGTTTGCGCCCAATTTGGGAATTTGCAACCAGCCTGGAGCGCAGACAAGAACTCGAATATGCGTTTAAGAAAATCCTAGCTCTTGACGAAAATAAACTCCCAGTAGAATTAGCTTCTACTGGAATGATGGCCGACAACTACTACTTTATCCGACCCGCCTCATCCAACACGGATTACTGGGATTTGCCATGGTATCACTGGGATGCGCAGACAAAAAGTGCAAAAATAGGGCTAGCTCCGAAAGACAATTTGAACGATAAAAACCCACGCCAAGGAGCTGACCGATTTATAAAAATCATACCATCTTCCACACCAGGAATGGTGTATTTCCAGCCTCAGCATTCTTTGTTCGTAGCCGACATTACAGGTGGGGTAAAAGAACCTGGAGCAGAATTACAACTCTGGGATAAAGGGGAAGGTAATAAGGCTCAGTTATTCATGATGATTGAAGTGCCCGGCATTAAGAATGGGTATAATATCCAGTCGCAGGCAAGTGGTTTATTCCTAACGGCCAACGGCACAGGAAAATCAATAACACAGCAGCAAAAGACCGAAGGGCAGAATCAGATCTGGATCTTTGAAAAAGCAGATGCAATTAAAGAAATGGCACCTCCGCCAAACGGGATTAGGGTTGGTTTCAAGAATTTGAAAGGCAACCGATATATTGACGTTCCTGGTAAACCAGATAATACAAATTTTAAAGGAAAAACTATACAATTATGGGATTTGGACGAGAACCCAGATCGTTATTTCTTTTTGGAAGAAGCGAACCACGATGAAGCTTGGTACATGATTACATCTTTAGCAGCCAATCTTACGTGGGATGTTCAGGGTGGAGTAAAGAATGCAAACACGGCCATTCAGATGTGGGACAAAAACAGATCGGGTGCACAAATGTTTACTTTCGAATATGCAGGCACCCCAAGACAATATTATATCCGCAACGTAAACAGTGGCCGTCTGATTGAAGCCGACAACAGCTCGGTTATGGCCAATGGCTGTAAAATTACGCAAACCACTACAGGTAAAGGAAGCAACGACAACCAAAAATGGGAACTTACAAACACTGGACCTACATGGTTTATGCCACCTGCAAACCAAAATTTCTTCATCCGGTGCGCATATTCAAATCAGTACTGGGACATACCCGGCAGGGGGGGCGAGACTACTGCTAATGGAGTAGGTTTTAAGTTGTGGGATTTGAGTGATGAGGACGGAGATAGAAAATTTAAAATTGTTCCAGCAGGGCAAGATTCATGGGTAAATATTGTACCCCAAAATGGAGGTAAGTTTGTTACCATTCCCGCAAATTCTCGTGACGAAGGTACGAAACTTTGCCTCTGGACAAAGGAATCCAACAGCCAAATGTTTGCCATTTACCCAACTTCGCCCGTTACATTTACAATTCGCACCAATAATTGGTACGCAATTGATGTTGCTGGTGGCGATTATCGAAAAAAAGGCAGTGACCTATGTCAGTGGGGGCTACACTACGGCCCTAACCAGCAGTTTGTGCTTATTTTTGCCGACGGACCAAACAAAGGTAAAGCTTTGGTATTCTTTTAGTCTTAAACCTTCATTTTAATAAATAAGCCTCAATTTTCTGTTTGTAACAGAAAATTGAGGCTTATTTTTGCGCAGACGCACCTCATGAAAACAACAACGAAGTTTAGTCTTGGTTGTCAGAAACCGTTGCTGGTATTTTTCCGATAATAAATCTGTCGTAGAGGAACAATGCGACAACTGCCGCGCCACCAATCGCTGCAAAAATATTCCATATTTGCGAAGGGTTGTAGGTATCCCACAGCATCAGGGTAAGTTCTGTTGGCGTAAGGTGCATGAGTTCACCTGCTTTGTCGTAATAGTTATTTAGTGTAAAGTTTTCGCTCACTTCGGGAATATTGAGTCCGCGTTTGGTTACTTCTAACTTGAGAAGGGTGTATTTATCAGACATTCCTTGGTACAATACACCTGAGATTTTACCCGCAAAGTAGTTACCTGCAGCGATCGGCAGAAACGACGTTCCCATATACAAACCCGCTTTGTCGGCAGGCGCTATCCGCCCGATGTATTCCGTGAATTTCGGCGAACTACTCATTTCGCCAAGGGCAAATACGAAAATACCCAAGAAGGTAAAGATGCTATTCTGTGTAGCAAATGCCAAACATACGCCAAGGGTGGAAATAAGAATACCCGTCATCATGGTGTTAAGTGGCTTGAATTTCATAACCAAGGTAGAAATGAGTACTTGGAAAATTACAATCGCAGCAGAATCAAAATTTATGAGCATTTCCGGATTGATTTCGCCCGAACCGTTGTCCAGAATACTAGCCCCATTGCCTATTAACGCTTGGAACTGTTGGAGCAAAAGCCTGGTATCTACCCATTGTTCTATAAAATTGGGAAGGGTGTAAAACAGTTGGTTGAACATCGTCCAGAAACCAATCATGATAAGCAAGAAAAGCGAATAACGCCAGTCGCCTATCACAGTAATGATGTTTTT
>JBDKHP010000224.1:0-3945 GCA_039797645.1 Bacteroidota bacterium | reverse complement strand
CTTAAAAGTAGTCAAACCTTCAAAATTGGTTTTTAAACGAACATAAAGCACAAAAAAAAAGGGGTGCTACATCCGTAGCACCCCTTTTACGCTAAGGCGTAAGATCTATATTAGGCCAACGAAGCCATTTGCTCCGATATAGCTTTAATCTTCATCTCGGCCTCTTCCATTTTTTTACGTTCTTTGTCCACCACAGCAGCAGGCGCACTGCCTACAAATTTCTCGTTAGAAAGTTTTTTCTGTACGATTTCCAAAAATCCCTGCTGATACTCCAACTCTTTCTGAAGCTTTTCGAGTTCGGCTTCTTTGTCAATTAGATTACCCAACGGAATATAGAACTCATCGGTACGAACCATAAAGGTAGCAGCACCAGCAATTTTTTCCGAAGTAGCCTCAATTTTGCTCAGATTCAGCAATTTGGCCACAATTGCATCGTGGCTATGGTCGAAATTTTCGGCCTTTACGTACATTTCCAAACTTTCCTTAAACGGAATGTTCTTTTCCGCACGAATTCGTCGCGCTTCGGCCACAATTTGTTTCGTTTGCTCAAACTGCGCAATTACCGAAGGTACGAAAGCATCGGCACTTGGCATGGCAGTTGTCATAATACTCGCACCTTCAGCACGTTCGGCAAGTAAATGCCAAATTTCTTCCGTAATGAAAGGCATAAAAGGATGCAAAAGTTTCAGCACTTTCTCCAAGAAACCGACCGATTTTTCGTAGGTCGTCGGATCCATTGCCGCCAAATACGGAGGTTTTACGGCCTCCAAATACCAACTTGCAAAATCGTCCCAAACCAAATGATAGAGCGTCATAATAGCCTCCGACAAACGGAACGATTCGTACAAATCTTCCACTGTGGCAATCGTTTCATTCAGTTTCGACTCGAACCATTCTATCGCAATGGCAGCCGAAACAGGCTGTGGTTTCTCTTCAACCTGCCAACCTTTCACAAGGCGGAAAGCATTCCATATTTTGTTGCTAAAGTTACGACCTTGTTCCACCAAGTTCTCGTCGAAAGGCAAATCGTTGCCCGCAGGCGAACAAATAAGCATCCCAAAGCGCACACCATCAGCACTATATTTCTTAATCAAATCGAGCGGATCGGGCGAATTACCCAAAGACTTCGACATTTTCCGACCCAACTGGTCGCGCACAATACCCGTAAAATAGACATTACGGAAAGGCAATTCGCCCTTGTACTCGTAACCCGAAATAATCATCCGTGCCACCCAGAAGAAAATAATCTCGGGAGCAGTCACCAAATCGTCGGTAGGGTAGTAGTACTTAATATCCTCGTTATCAGGATTATTAATGCCATCGAAAACCGACATCGGCCACAACCACGACGAGAACCAAGTGTCCAACACATCGTCGTCCTGACGCAAATCGGCCAGCGTTAAAGCCACATTACCCGATTTTGCTTTCGCTTTCTCCAGCGCCTCTTCGGCCGTAAGAGCCACCACAAACTCGTCGCCACCCGGCAAGTAATACGCCGGAATACGATGCCCCCACCACAACTGACGCGAAATATTCCAGTCGCGCACATTCTCCATCCAGTGGCGGTACAAATTCTTGAACTTCGCAGGGTGAAATTTAATGTTGTCGTTCATCACATTCTCCAAGGCTGGCCCCGCCAAATCCTTCATGCTCAAAAACCACTGAATCGACAAACGCGGTTCAATCACCACATCCGTACGTTCCGAGAAACCCACCTTATTCGTATAATCCTCAATCTTTTCGATATTTCCAGCCGCCTCAAGCGCCGGGATAATTTGCTTACGAACCTCAAAACGGTCAATACCCACAAACATACCCGCCGCATCACTCATCGTACCATCCTCATTAAAAATGTCGATAGTAGCCAATTTATGACGCTTGCCAATCTCGTAGTCATTAATATCGTGCGCCGGAGTAATCTTCAAACAACCCGTACCGAACTCCATATCCACATACGAATCCTCGATAATCGGAATAGACCTCCCCAACAACGGCACCAACACACGCTTCCCCTTCAGATGCGCAAACCGCTCATCCGCCGGATTCACACAAATCGCCGTATCGCCCAAAATTGTTTCCGGACGCGTCGTAGCAATCACCACAAAACCATCCTCACCCTCGAGCATATAGCGCAAGTAATACAACTTCGATTGCAACTCTTTATGAATCACCTCCTCATCCGAAACCGCCGTTTTCGCCTGCGGATCCCAGTTCACCATCCGCGCACCACGGTAAATCAGACCCTTCTCAAACAGATCCACAAACACCCTGATCACACTTTCCGACAAATCGGCATCCATCGTAAACTTCGTTCTATCCCAATCGCACGATGCACCCAACTTCTTGAGCTGCTGCAAAATAATGCCACCATGTTTCTCTTTCCACTCCCAAGCATGTTCCATAAACTCATCGCGGCTGAGCGTACTCTTTTCGATACCCTCGTCGCGCAATTTACGCACCACCTTAGCCTCCGTAGCAATCGACGCATGATCCGTACCCGGCACCCAGCAAGCATTTTTACCCAACATTCTAGCCCTGCGCACCAACACATCCTGAATCGTATTGTTCAACATGTGGCCCATGTGCAACACACCCGTCACGTTCGGCGGCGGAATCACCACCACGTAAGGCTTGCGCTCATCGGGTACCGACCGAAACAACTTATTGTCCAGCCAATACTGATACCATCTTTCTTCTGCTTCGTTTGGGTTAAACTTACTTGGAATTTCCATCGTAATTGCAATTTAAGAGTTACCGAGTCCCAAGACCCGAATTTCGAAGCGCAAAATTAACCAACTATTGTCAATACGCAACAGTCCCACAGCCTTTTCCTTACGCCAAACCAAAACCAACACCCCGCCCACGAAAAAAAACTAGCAGAAAGAAAACAAAAAAAATAAAGGTTTGGAGCGGGCACGAAACATTACTTATATACGACGGCTGCCGGCTATCCGCTTGTAGTCCTCGCGTCCGGGAACGAAATCAACAGGAAACTCTTGTGTTTCAGTCGAAAAGCATCAGCTTGCTGCCGCCGCATCACCCCGCTGTGGGCTACCGCTACTATCCGGGCTAGACCGATCGGCAGCACCATCTATTACGCCGTAGGTACGCTTGGCTGATACTTTCAGTTGGCCTGCGGCCATGAAGCGTTATCGAACACCAAGCCTACGGCTTGGCCAAAACCATCCGCAAATACATCCCCACCGAGCCTAAATCCGAATCTAAAACAATATATTTGTAAGCCCAGACGAAGGGATATATTTACATCTGAACAAATTGCACCGTGGTGCGAATAATTACATTGACACTTAGTTTTTAGAAAACGATACTTCACGAACAGAAAACACAGATAACGAATACAAAAAGGGATCACATCAATGAAAACAAATCTAATAACGACAATTCTTCTAGCGACAATGACGATTCTAATGACCAATTGTGTTACGCAGAGTACGAGCACGATTGTTGGAGGAGAATTTAACCGAAAAAAAAACGAAACCGATTATTTTGTACTACCATTAGGTTCTGTGGTACTTCCTGGGAAATGGGAAAAGACAAATTACCAACCCACTAACAGACAACAGTTTTTCATGAATCAAGATTCTGTAAGTATTGCAATTGCGTTTGCCCGATTTGATAAATATGAGTTTAATAAAAAAGGTTCACAAACGGGATTTGATTTTCTAAAAGCATGTTATGAATGGGATTCTAATTACTTTGTTGAAACACACGGATTAAAAAGACTACTAATTGAAAGTGATAGCACAAATAATTTTATGGTTTACCGAATTTTTGGACAGATAGAAAAGGGCGAATTTGACACGTATTTTCTAATCGGAGATAAAAATGGGAATATCAGTAACTTTTCAATTTCATCAACAACCAAATGGACAGAAAGTGAAAAACTTGATTTTTTAAAAGGTCTATTTCTTCAAAAGAAAATTC
>JBDKHP010000223.1:0-2700 GCA_039797645.1 Bacteroidota bacterium | reverse complement strand
CTGGAACAACAGGAAACGATCACGAAAGATAGCGTGACGGTGAAGGTGAATGCGGTGTTGTGGTTTCGGATTTTGAACCCCGAAAGTGCGATTATTCGTGTGGCAGATTATAAGAAGGCGGTGTATCAGTTTTCGGTGACTGCGCTGCGCAATATTATTGGTCAACATACGCTGGATGAGGTTCTTCGCTCCCGCGAGGATATTAATTCGAGCCTCCAACGTATTGTAGATCAGACCACTGAACCTTGGGGTATTAAGATCGAAATGGTGGAAATGAAGGATGTGGAAATTCCGGAAGGAATGCAGCGTGCCATGGCACGAGAGGCCGAAGCGATGCGCGAAAAACGTGCGCGTATTGTAAAAGCCGAGGCCGAATTGGAAGCGTCAATAAAACTTACGCAGGGGGCTATTGAGATGGAAAAAAGCCCTATTGCTCTGGAATTGAGACGTATGCAAATGCTTTCGGAAATTGGTATCGACAACAATACCACCACGATTGTGATGGTGCCGTCGGATTTTACCCATGCTGCAAAGGCTTTTGTGGATTTGGCAAAATTAAGTACCAATCAGCCGGAATAATGTGTTTTAGTCCAATTTTTGAGGGGTGAATTTTAGGGTTTTGGGCAGTGTGAAGGTGAATTTACTACCTTCGTTTGGTTTGCTTTTGGCCCAGATTTCGCCCCCATGTATCTCAATGAGTTCTTTACAAATGGGCAAACCAAGCCCTGTTCCTGATTCTTGGGCAGTACCTTGGGTGGATGTTTTGTGCGAAACAACAAAGAGTTGGGCTAATTTTAGGGGGTCGATACCAATACCATTGTCGGTAATACTTACTCTGGTGTTACCCTCTGTACGTTGGGCAGAGATTTGAATTTGCCCCTTCGGGTTGGTGAATTTTATGGCATTGGAGAGTAAATTGCGTAGTACGGTATTAATCATATTTGCATCAGCACAAACAATATATGCTTGGGGAACGGTATTGGATATAGTTATTTGTTTTCCTCGGGCAAATAATGACAGGTTTTCAATGTTTTCTTGAATATTTTGATGTAAGTTAAAAAATATTGGTTCAAATGGTAACTTGCCAGATTGTGCTCTAGCCCAATGTAAGATTTCTTCGAGTAAATTATACGTGTTTTTGGCAGATGATTCTATTAATTGTAACTGTTTTACTATTTTTTCGGGACTGTAGTTTACAAAATTCTTTAGCAATAGTTTTGTGAAGCCTAAAATGGAACTAAATGGACTTTTTAGATCGTGTGCTATAATTGAAATAAACAGGTCTTTGTCGGAATTGAGTTTCTGAAGTTCTAAATTTTGACGACGAACCGTTTCGGCCAAATCTTTGAAATTCGCTTCACTCTCTAGTAACGACTGTTCTGCTCTTTTTCGGTGGGTTATATCCTGAATCTGAGAGATGAAATGAAGCGGCTCTTCGGTGTCTGTTTTTACCAACGACACACTTAATAATACCCAAACGAGCTTGCCGTTTTTAGCGAAATAACGCTTTTCCATTTGGTAGCAATCCCGTGTTCCATCGAGCATTTCGCCCAAATACCGAAGGTCGAGATTAAGGTCGTCGGGGTGTGTAATTTCTTGAAAAGTGAGTGCCATGAGCTCGTCAGCGGTGTAACCTAAGAAGGCACAAAGTGCTTTGTTTACCTTCATGAATTGGCCTTGGGTTGACACAAGTGCCTTACCAATAGCGGCATATTCAAATGCACTAGCAAATTGTTCGCGGCTTTCTCTCAAAGCTATTTCAGCTCTTTTACTCTCAGAGACATCTCGCAATATGGCTAAAATATAGTTCTTCCCGTTTAAATCGTAACTAGAAATAGAGAGGGAAATATGAAATTCCGATCCATCTTTTTTAATACCCAAACAATACATCCTACTCTCTGCTATCTCTTTGTTCTCTATCTTTCGGGATAGTGCTACAAATTTAATTCTCTCTGGCCGAGCTATAAAACTCAGGATAGCTTGCCCTATTATCGTGTCGTTTTCGTCATAATTGAAAAGGGAATAAAAAGCTGGATTTACGAACAAACAGCGGCCAGCGTGCAGCACCACGATGGAATCGATAGAGTGTTCAAATACAGATCGGAACTTCATCTCGCTTTCCTGTAACGCAGCCCTCGCTGTTACACTGGCTGTGATGTCGATGTAAGTTATCACTACGCCATAACCTGGAATATCGAGCGGACTTGCATTCACAGAAATCCAGCACAAGCCCGAAGGTTTGCGCACGCCCATTACTACGTCTCTTACGGTACATTTGTCAGTAAGTGCGCGGACACTGGCAAATTCTTCGGGAGGCATTGGACTGTAGTCGGGTCTGATAATATCCCATTGTTTTCCGGCATAGTTACGCGCCAAATGTTCCTCCTTGGTAATACCAAGAATTGCTTCAGAGGCATTGTTGCAATCTATAATATTACCAACTTGGTCTGTAATTGAAATGCCCACATCGAGCAATTTGACAACGGTAGAGAGTTTGTGTTCAACCTGTCGCAATGCGTTATCTCGCTGCACTTTAGAACTAATATTTTGCGTAATTTCTAAAAAACCGACAATGTTATTCTCAGAATCCAATATAGGTTCGGAGCGTTCGTCCCATACCGAACCATCTGGTTTGTAAACGATTGACTGTGCAATTTGTTTTGTACGACGGGCTATTTGCGACGGGCAATCTGTGCAAGT
>JBDKHP010000222.1:0-3583 GCA_039797645.1 Bacteroidota bacterium | reverse complement strand
CATAAATACCTCATTGATAGTGCTATGGCGAAGGGGTTTGATTTGAGTTCGATGTGCAATGAGATGCAAGCAATTCGTAAAAAAATTGGGCTGGCAGATCCGGAATTGGTAAACGTACTTTCGGGCACGTCGGTTATGCAATCCTGAGTTTGTGAAAGACGCTACCGAGGTAGCGTCTTTGTGGCTATTTACTTACCAATTTTGTCGTACGATGTGGCGATACCGCGAATGAGAGATGAGGAAAATCCTTGGTGCTCCATTTCGATGATACCAGCTATGGTGATGCCCATTGGGGTGGTTACTTTGTCGATTTCTTCTTCGGGGTGAAGCCCGTTTTGGAGGAGTAGTTCTGCTGCGCCTTTTACGGTTTGGGTGGCAATATGGAGGGCTAGTTTGGTGTCGAAACCAATCTGAATGCCGCCTTGCATATTGGCGCGTATGTAGCGAAGTGCAAATGCTATTCCACTGGCTGCTAGTACAGTAGCGGCTTCCATGAGCTCTTCTTGTATGTGTTCTGTTTCGCCAAGTAGGTTGAATAGGTGTTTGATAAATACTAGATCCTCGGGGGTTGTACTGTCGTTGGTTGCGATGCAACTCATAGATTGTGCTACGGCAATGGCTGTGTTGGGCATTACGCGGGCGATACGACCGGGTTTACCGAGGCTTTTGGTGAGGGTTTCGATTTTTACGCCTGTTACAACAGAGATAATGAGTTGTTTTTCGACGTCGATTTCGGCACTTACTTCTTGGAGTATTTCGCCTACTTTGTATGGTTTTAGTGCTAGAATTACTACATCGGCCTCGCGTACTGCTTTGCTATTGTCGCTGTGTACATTTGCTCCGAGGGCTTTTATATCCTCGAGTTGTTCGGTACGACGGCGGGTTACAGTAATTGATTCCGGTGCAAATTCTCCACTTTTAATAATTCCGGTGGCTATGGCTTTGCCTAAGTTGCCACCGCCGATTATGGCAATTCTCTTTTGTTGCATGGTTTCGATCTTTTAAAACACTGCAAAAGTATTCATAAAAATGTTAAAATAATAGGTCTAGCTTGCCAAATCTGTTGGATTGAAACGTAAACTCGCATATTCTAATTGCGGTTTTGTACTGCTTTCTTCGCCGTGCTTTGTCTGGCAATTTCCGCCACAGCCACCTGCGCAACCTCCAGATTTTTTGGAGTTGAAAAGCTGAAATGTACCTTTTGCTGTTCGGTAAGTTGCCCATGCAATGATTCCCCACACAATGTATTCTTGTACCATATCGTTGTTTTTTTCTTAGAAGAACTTCCCTAAATAATTGATTATAAAGGCCAATACCCATGCCAACACAGTGGTATAGACTGCCAAAAAGAGCGCCCATTTTCCACTCCCAGATTCTTTGCGCACTGCAGCTATAACAGCTATACACGGAAAATAAATGAGTACAAACACCATAAAGGCATAGGCTCTTACGGGCGTAAATGTGTTTTCGCCTTTGTACACACCAGTATCGAATTTGTTGTGTTTTATTTTGGTAATAAGGGTTTGCGAATTTTCATCGGCGTTTTCGTCCGCTTGATAGAGCACGCCCATCGTGCTGACTACTATTTCTTTGGCTGCCATACCAGTAATAATACTGACGGTCATTTTCCAGTCGAAACCCAAAGGCGCGAGCAACGGACTGAGGGTTTTACCCATCTGGCCGATGTAAGAATTCTGCTGACGGTCTGCATCTATTTTGAGTTGCAGTTCGGCCAATGCTGCTTCTTTGTGAAGCAAGAGCGTGTCGAGGGGTGCACCCGAGAGTAGTTTTTCTTGTTGGGTATAAGTGCTGCTAACTTGTGTATATTCGGCAGTGTAGCTTGCTGTGTTTTCGGAACTTCTCGGATAATAGCTCATTGCCCAAATTAGGATGGATGCGATAAGAATCACACCGCCCATTTTCTGAAGATACTGCGCTGCTTTGTGCCACATATGCCGCACTGTCGATTTCAACGTCGGGATTCGGTACGGCGGAAGCTCCATTACGAAGGGCGCTTCGGTGTTCCGAAAAAGCGTTTTGCTGAACAACATAGCCACCATTGCAGCCAGTACAATCCCCAAAATATAAATCGAAAACAGCACCGTGCCAGCATTTTTGGGGAACACAGCGGCCACAATTAGCACATACACAGGCAGCCGGGCACTACACGACATGAACGGGTTGATCAGCATCGTAAGTAGCCGTTCGTTCTTATTTTCTAAGGTTCGAGACGCCATTACTGCCGGAACGTTGCAGCCGAAGCCCATAATGAGCGGAATAAAAGATTTGCCGTGAAGCCCAAATTTGTGCATCACCCTATCCATAATAAATGCCGCACGCGCCATATAGCCCGTATCTTCCATGAGCGAAATAAAGAAAAACAGCAACAGAATGTTCGGCAAGAAAACAATCACTCCGCCCACACCGCCAATTATTCCATCGACAATCAGATCCTTGAGCACACCGTCTGGCATATAAGTCCCGAAGCCTTCTGCCACAAAGCCTACCACCGCATCCAGCCAGTCCATGGGGTAACTCCCCAGACTAAAAGTAACCTGAAACATAAACCACATGAAGCCAAAAAATATTGGAAATCCCCAAAATTTATGCGTCAGTACCGTATCTATAATCTTGGTAGTCTGTAATTTATCCAGTTCGTTGGCCGTATAAGTTTCTTTAAGCGCACCCGCAATGAAACCATATTTCGCATCCGTAACCAATTGGTCGGTAGTTTCCTCAAAGAGTTCTTTAAGTCTCGCTTTTTGCCGATCCAATTCAGCCAGCACGCCGTTCAGATTCGGGTTCGTTTCAAGGAGCGTCAACGTACGCTTCCTATCTTGCAATAAATTGATAGCCAAGTACCTGCTCGAAATTAATGTCTGTAAATTATTCTCAGTCCGCAACTGCGCCTGTAATTTACGAAGAGCCTTTTCGAGTTCATGCCCGTAGTGAATATGGATATGCCGCACCGTCGAATCCCGATCTTCGTACACCTCAATCGCCTTCTCGAACAACGTGTCGATACCAAAACCGCTCGACCCAATCGTCGGAACAATCGGAATCCCAATCAGTTTACCCAATTTTTCGTGTTCAAACAAATGCCCATGTTTTTGCAACTCGTCGTACATATTCAACGCAAGCACAACCTTAATATCCATATCGATAAGCTGCGTGGTGAGGTATAAATTTCGCTCCAAGTTCGACGCATCCACCACATTAATAACCAAATCTGGCGACTGTTCCAGAATATAATTCCGCACATAAACCTCCTCGGGCGTGTAGGCCGAAATAGAGTACGTACCCGGTAAGTCTATGATATTGAGCGTATAACCATTCAGTTTTAGTTTCGCCTTTTTGGCATCGACCGTCACCCCAGCATAATTTCCCACATGTTCATGCGAGCCAGTAGCCTGATTAAAAAGCGTCGTTTTGCCGCAATTCGGGTTGCCCACTAGCACAATATCTATCGTTCTGCTATGTTCCTTTGCAGTAGTTTTAAGCAACTCCTCGGTAATGACACCGTTAAAATTCTGCTCCAGAATTGTCTTGGCCTCGTCAATAGTAATCACCTCAATAAGAGCAG
>JBDKHP010000221.1:0-6068 GCA_039797645.1 Bacteroidota bacterium | reverse complement strand
GCACCCATATTTACCGTCGTGGTAGTTTTACCTACCCCACCCTTATGGTTGGTTACTGCGATTACTCTTGCATTCATACGCTCAATTGCAATTAGACCTACGTAAAGATAACTTTTTTTGTTGCGCTATAAAACATTGGCAAATATTAGTCCGAAAAAAAATCGAACCTTATACAGAAAAGACAAAATCACAAACAACTACAATACAAATACTTACATATAAACACAACAAAAATCAAAGAATTAATAAATCAAAACAAAGCAGCATGGCAAATAATTTGTTTAACCTACATTGTACCCAAACAACAAGGTACACAAATGGCGTACGCTTTATGATAAAAAACATTCTCTTCATACTAATAAGTTCACTTCTTTGGTTTGCCTGTAACAAAGGTAAAGCCGATTGGGGATCCGTGCAGCCACAAAGCATATTTGCAGATGCCACAATACGCCACATAATCGACCTACAAGACCAACGCCAAACCGACTCCGTAGCCAAATACCTACAAAGCCCCGAAGCCAATTACCGCCAACGCGCCGCCATGGCATTCGGCATACTCACCGACAGCGCGGCCTTACCCAAACTAATCGAACTACTCTACGACAGCTCTGCCGAAGTACAACAAGCCGCTGCATTTGCAATAAGCCACAACGCCACACCAGCTTACGAAAACTCGCTGATAGACGCCAGCATGAAAGCCAACAACCCAACGGTAAAGACCCAACTATTCGAAGCAATCGGAAAAATTGGCAGCAAAAAAAGCATGGAATATCTATACAAACTATCCATCAATTCGCAGTGGGCTAAGCAAGAAATTGCTACAGCAATCTACCAATTCAGTTACCGGAAAATAGACAACGACACACTCTTTCAGCTCACATACAACATATTGGCCGACACCAGCAGCAACACAATTACCCAGCAATTGGCCTCCCAGTACTTTAGCCGTAACAGCCAAACGAAGCCACAATACAGCCAACAATACTTCGCGCTGCTTGCCAAACAAACCGACGAAATCGTCCGCATGAATATGCTACGAAGCATATCCCTATATTCCGACCCAAACACAAGCCCAAGCCTCGACAATTACTTAGAACACGAAAGCCCACGAGTAACCATTAGCCTACTACGCGGGCTCAACACAAAACACTGCCTTGCAAACCTAGCAGGCATCAGCAAATTACTCACAACAACAGATGCCAACCTACGTATCGCAGCATCCGAGGCACTTTTACGCAACGCCGCACAACTCCCGCCAGCACAACTCTTACAACTCGCAACCCAACAAGACAACTGGCGCAGCCGCACCAACCTGCTACAAGCAGCACTCCGCGCAGCACCCCAACAAAGCCAAATCGCAGCCAGAATCGTACGAGCCTACGAACAAACCAACAAACTATACGAACGCGCAGCCCTACTCCGCGCCCTAGGCGAAGACATCGCTAGTTACCGCTACATCGCCAAAGAAGTATTCTCAACAAAAGAAGCCGTTGTAGCCACCTATGGCATGGAAGCCTTGGTAGCAATACGGCAATCAGACAAGTTCGACTACTACAACGACAAACTCAAAGACAAAGGCCAAACCGACCTATATCAAGAATTTAAACACATACTCAAAGAAGCCATTAGCTCCAACCAAAGCCCACTCGCAGCCATGGCAGCCGAACTACTACGCAACCCCCGCTACGAATACAGAAACGCCTACGACAACACCTATTTCCTAACCCAAGCCCTACACCGGCTCGAAATACCCAAAGAAATAGAAACCTACAACGAACTCAACCGCACAATAAACTACTTCAACGGCAAACCCGACACCGACACCACCCTCGAATACCAACACCCCATTAATTGGGAGCTACTACAACGCGTCGCCCCCAATCAGCGTGTATCCATCCAAACCACCAAAGGCAAAATAGAGCTACAACTCCACACCAACGACGCCCCCGCCACGGTCGCCAATTTCGTAAGCCTTGTACAAGACGGCTATTACAACCACAACACCATACACCGCGTAGAACCCAACTACGTCGTACAACTCGGTTGCCCGCGTGGCGACGGATGGGGAAGCCCCAACTTCAATATTCGCACCGAAAACAGCTACTTAAAATTCCAAACAGGCTCAGTTGGCATGGCATCGGCAGGCACCGACACCGAATCCAGCCAATGGTTCATTACCCACAGCCCCACCCCACAGCTCAACGGACGCTACACCAATTTTGCGCAAGTCACCTCGGGCATGGACGTTGTCCAGAAACTCGAAATCGGCGACCAGATACTCAAAATTGACATCCTCCTTGCAGAGCCAACCCAATAAAACAGCCAACAAAAAATAAAAATAATAAGGAGCTGTAGCCCAACAATATTTGTAAGGGCTGCTTCCGGCTATCCGCTTGTAGTCCTCGCGTTCGGGTACGAAATCAACTGGCAACACTTGTATTTCAGTCGAATAGCATCAGATTGCTGATACAGCATCACGCCGCTGTGGGCTACCGCTACTATCCGGGCTAGTTGAGACTACTGCTCCATCTGCCACGCCGTAGGTACGCTGGGCCAAGCCTTTACATTGGCCTGTGGCCATGGGACATCTTTGCGTATTTAGCCAATTCGGAGTACAACTCAAAGTCGCGCCCCGAGTATCCCCGTTTGGGAACGCCCCGAAAAATAGCCACCCCAGCCACCAAACAGAAGATGGCAAAGCGCATTCGAAGCCCACGTCAAGGAAAGTGCCCAAATCAAGAGATTACGTTTAGCACCATCCGTGTTCGTCTGTCTCAACTTATTACCATTGTTCATTGCAGGGAACAGGCACAGCTCCCCACAAGCACCTTCGTTCGGATGGGTTTGAAATTGAGGACAGCCGCCACTCTAATTATTACAGGGCAGCCAGCTCCATATCCGTACTTTTAGATTTCAGTTAATTTTGCATAGAATCTACGACTTTAGTGTTTGGGGCACATAAACGAAGGCAAAACTGTTAGGACACACACAAATTGAAAATATTGACACGCACAAACAGCAGTCAGCACCAAAACGAATTCAGCAAAACCAAAGACTAAAGCTCGATACCCATTACCAGAATATCATCCCGCTGTTCGCTATTACCGCGATGTTCTTCGTAGGCTTTTTCAAAAATCTTATATTGTTCGCTAAAACTTTTCTGAGCAGCAATAGCGAGTAATTCCTTAAACCGACGTTGGCCGAAACGTTTCCTTTCCGGGTCGTTCTGGTCAATAAAACCATCGGTAGCCAAATAGATACGGGTACCTGCTTCGAGTTCAATGGTCTTCGTACTGAATAGTCGTTCTTTTTTATAATGCCCACCAATCGACATCTTATCGGGTTCAATCTCATTCACAATAAAATTTCCATCGGGCAATACATAATGCATCGGGCGCTTCGCACCAGCATAGGCAACTGAAAACTTACCCGTTTCCAGATTCGAGATCGCAACCAACGCCACGTCCATTCCGTCAGAGTTTCCAGACGTCTCCTGTTTTAATTCTCTATAAACGAGCTTATGCAACAAGGTCAAAATTTCACCTGGGTCGTAAGTGTTCTCTATTTTAATGATCCGATTAACAAGGTTATTGGCAATCAGCGACATCAGCGCACCTGGCACACCGTGTCCGGTACAATCAATTACGGCCACAATACGTATCCCTTGTACACGAGATACCCAATACAAATCGCCCGAAACCACATCCCTCGGCATAAAGAATAACAAATATTCGCCCATCCGGGCAAATATTTTTTCAGCAGTCGGCAAAATTGCCGCCTGTATAACCTGCGCCGACGAAATACTTTGATTAATCTTCCGATTCTGTTTTTCCAACATTTTATTCTGCACCGTAGCATTGTCTCGCTGCACCATTATTTCTTGTTGGTACTGATACATTTCCTCATTCTGAACCACAATTTCGTCGTGAGCTGCCTGTACTTCTTTTTTCTGAGCTTCAACCTCGGTGTTCTTCTCAATAATTTCTGCATTCTTTGTTTTAAGTGCATTTTCGTGGCGTTTCGTATTTCGCCAAGCCTGAAACACCCCAATGAGAATCAAAACAATTAAAATGAGAATTAGAATTGCATATTTTTTAAAATTCGCTTCTTGTTTAAGTTGGAGGTTTTGTAATGTTTTTTCTTTTTCGAGAATGGTAATCGTCTGCTCCCGATCTTTCTTTTCAGTTTCTTGTTTCGCCAGTTGTAAGTCTTGAATCTCTTTACCTCGTTTTAGTTCGTCGGCTACGGCTTTGGCTCGCGTAATCTCAAGCAGCTGTGCCGTACGTTGTTGTTCCAACTCTTTGTTTCTTATTTCAGATTCGCGGAGTTGTTGGTTTTTACGTAAAATAGAGAGCTCTTTTTCCTTCAACTCCAGATCACGTTCTTTTCGCTCAGCATCAAATTTGGTAGTCTCCATATAGGCCTCAATTTTCTGCTGTTGCCCAAGTTCTTCACGAATGTCATTTTCCATCCGATCCATCTCTAAGCGAGTATTCAGATTTTTTATTTTTGCGGCCTTTAAATCAGCCTCTGCCAGCTGCTTATAATTTTCAGACAGTCCTAGATATTTCTCGTTCAGGCTTTTACTCTCTTCGCACAAAGCCAAGATTTCATAAGAGTTGGCTAGAATATCATTTTCTGGTTTTGCTTGTAGAAGGTCTATAGCCTTCTGTGCATATTCTTTGGCCCTAGAATGATTGCCACTAATGTAGTAGTTCCCAGCAATATAATTCATTGTATTGGCAGATTCCCTGACGTTATTCAGCTTTGTCCAAGTCTGCAGCGCACGGGAATAGTCACTTTTTGCCGACGAGAAGTCGTTCAAACCAGTTTCTACCACACCACGACTCACCCATACTTTTGCTTGATCTGATTCAGGAATATGCAAGAAAGCAGCAGATTTCACAAGTGCATCATACGTGCTTATTGCATCCATTGGTTTATCCATTTTTTTCTGGAGGAAAGCCTTTTCGACCATAGCCATTACAAACAACGGATCTTTACTTGATGTTCCCAATTCGGCCAGAGCCTCATCCGTTTTTTCAATACCCGTTACAAAATCAAGTTTTCTCTCATATAAACGCGCCATTGCGAGCAAATACTCTACGCGTTGAATTTTACTGAGGTCTTGTTTAATCAACAATTTACGGTACACCTCCAAAGCTTTGTCATCAGCAGCGGTCAAATCGTAAAGAAGTGCCAAGGATTTTACCGAACGTTTTTCAAGTTCTTCATCGAGACTTTTTAGCGAATTTTGGTAAGCATTTTCATAGTACTCAATTGCTTTAGAATAAACGTGTTGTTGCAAAAATTGGGAGCCTATTTTTGCCTGAACATGACCAATACTTCTTTGGTTGTAAAAACTCTGGTAATAAAACAATGCCGCCAAATAGAATTTCAGACTATTGTCGTAATTCAACTCCTTGGAATAACTGTCGCCAATAACTTCACTCGCTTGCGCCCGCAAACTTGTATGTTTTATTTTTTTTGCAAGTTCCGACCCTTCAAAGGCAAGTTCCCGCCCTTCTGCCGTGTTATTATCTGCAATCTTTTTACTTGCCTGCACAAGCAGATTGGAAACCTTGGTGCTATCTTTGAGGTTTTGTCCCCATGAAATTCCTTGTCCACAAAATACCAATAACAGCGCAAATACCAGTAGTCTTGCAATCCGAACATTGGGTATTATTGTTTTATAGTTACGCATTTCTTTCTTCAGTATATAGTTTAGGTCTAGTTCGTTTAAATAACCCCAAGATTAATTCTCAACCCCAAGGTGTATTCTGGGTTCATTCCATCAGCAAAAGGGTATTCTTTATGATCTTTTGCCAGAAAATTTTTTGCTGTAAAATAGAAAGAACTTCCTGGAGACATATTATAGGTGAAAGTAAGGTACGGTATAATTGAAGTAGGTATTGTGTACATTAAATTCAGTTCGCTGTAATTGTAGTCGTAAGACTGAAAATAATAAACCATTAAATTTGCTAATATTTTGTTGTAATACATTGAGTAACTTGTAGAAATACCGCCGAATAATTTGGGAACCGCTGATTCACCGACACCTTTAATTT
>JBDKHP010000220.1:0-3394 GCA_039797645.1 Bacteroidota bacterium | reverse complement strand
AAAAAACAGACTCTATTTAAGTGCTTCGATCTTATACAACTGTTCACCCTGTATCGCCAATTGCCAGTTTGCCAAAAGCTCTTCTTGGTGAATTGTTATCCATGCTTGCAACAACTTCATTTTGGGGTTGGGAAAGTTTCCTTCCAAAATTTTGCCTTCTGGAATTGAAACTACCACTTCTTCGTCCTGATACTTTGCATGGATATGGGGCGTTTTATGCTGCTTGTTGTCGAAATAATACATATATACAATTATTCCGTAAAACATCGATTATAAAGGCATAGCGTTTTTTTTATAGTTCGGCATGGCAAATTTACAGAATTCAGATTGGATAGTGGCAATTTCCAAGACTCAAGTTTTGAGATTTTTAGCTAAGAGTTTTTCAGAGAGGGCGTAAAATTTGGCTAATACCTGTTCTTTGTTTTCAACCGCGTGGGTGCTTTTCTAGCTATCGTGCGCATCATATTGGGGTTCAGCTTTCGGCCATTGCTCTGATATGCCTTGCTTCGAGCAACAGCTGAAACACAGGCCGTCCGCCCCATGGCCGTAGGCCAAGGTAAAGAGCTTGCCCAGCGTACCTACGGCGTTACAGACGGTGCTGCGGCTACAACTAGCCCGGATCGCGGCAAGTAGCCCACAGCACGTGTGGCGTGGCCGTTCGTGCTGTGGAAAATTGAAAAACTTAGGCGGCCAACTGACACCGTACCCGTTGCGAGGACTACAGCCAAGAGCCGGTAGCCGCCCTAATAAATATTGTTGAGCTACCGCTCCTAAACCTTATTTTTTTTCTTTTTCTATCGGCGGGCTTTGGGGCTTTTTATTGGCCTGTCATGATGAAAAGTGGGTGCATGTCGAAGGAATTGTAGAAGGGTCGGAGGCGTTCGGTGTTGTAAAATCGGGCTACGTCCACAAGGTTTTTGCTGGTGGCGACGACTTCGAGTTCTGTGTGGTCGTATCGGCCATTTTTTAGGATTACCAATCGGCCGGTGATGTTCTTGCCGATCAGGTCCATGGCCATGTTTCCGAAGGCCATTGGCACGAGGGAGTCGATGGCGTCGGGGTCGCCGCCGCGTACCATGTAGCCGAGTTTTTGGTAGATTGTGTTGATGGTTTTGCCGCGGTTGTATTCGGGCGAGAGGGTTTGTATTTGGTCGGCAATGAGCTGGCCGATGCCGCCTTTTTTGTTGGTGTCGTCGAAGTCGATTTCTTCGGGCGGGCAGAGTTGGTCTTCAAAACCGATCATTCGTGCGCCTTCTGATACGATCACTACGGCGTATCGGTTTGAACTTGCGTCGCGGTCTTGGGCAAGGAGTTGAACCAATTGATTTGCGTGGAAAGGGTGCTCGGGTATAACGCAGCGATTTGCCGAGCCTGTGAGGGTGGGTAGCATGGCGGTGTAGCCAGCGTATCGGCCAAAAACTTCGAGTATCAGAATGCGTTCGAGCGAGCCGGCAGAGGTTCTAAGGCTGTTGGCGAGGCTTATGGAACGGGTTACGCAGGTGCTGAATCCGATGCAATAATCGGTACCGGGTACGTCGTTGTCCATGGTTTTTGGTATTGCAACTATCTTAATACCAAGCTTATGTAATTTCAGGGCATAGCCTAGTGTGTCGTCGCCGCCAATGGGTATGAGGTAATCTACGCCGAGCCATTCGAGGTTGCGTACGATTACGGGTGTGAGGTCGTTTGTGGCTTCGGGGAATTCTTCGTGTAGGTGTGTGGGCACGTCGCGGGCCATTAGCTTGTCGGGGCGAATGCGCGTGGTGTGTAAGAATGTGCCGCCAGTGCGGGCGGCTTTGTTTACGAGTGCCACCGACAGTTCTACAAAATTGTGGATGTTGTTGGCCTTGGGTGTGGTGTCGATTTCGAGCAAGCCTGCCCAACCTCGGCGCAAACCGAGTACACGGTATCCTTCTTTTATAGCGCGTATCGTAATGGCGCGTATGGCGGGGTTGAGTCCGGGTACATCGCTTCCGCCGGTGAGAATGGCGATTGTTTTATGCTGCGTGTTCATACTGATTATGGGTTGTTTTCGTGTTTATAAAGTGGTTTAAGATAGTGTTTTGTTGGCGAGATTCAAAACTTGGAGGCTTGGGAGGAAATTGTGGAATCTGTGTCGGTAGGGTGGCCTAAAAGAATTAAGTTTGTGGCTCGAACCGCCGCTTGGCAAGATTTTTTTTGTGTCGCGGCTTATTTGTAATACAGAAAAATCGTAACTATATGAAATATTACATTATTGCGGGTGAACCTTCGGGCGATTTGCACGGGAGTAAGTTGCTCGAATCGCTTGCTAATTTGGATCTTACTGGCTCGTTTCGGGTGTGGGGAGGCGATCTGATGGCGGTACAAAAACGGACTACTTTGGTGAAGCATATTCGAGAAACGGCGTTTATGGGTGTTTCTGAAGTGATTCGGAATTTGCCTCAGATTAAGAAGAACATCGGCTTTTGTAAGGCAGATTTACTGGAACATAGACCCGATGTGTTGATCCTGATTGATTACCCGGGCTTTAATTTACGAATGGCAAAGTTTGCAAAGTCTATCGGCATAAAGGTGTATTATTATATTTCGCCGAAATTCTGGGCTTGGAAGGAGTACCGCGTGGAAAGGGTGAAAAAGTTTGTAGATCGCATGTTTCTCATCTTTCCGTTCGAGATTGCGTTCTACCAAAAGCACGCGTATAAGGCCGACTATGTGGGCAATCCGCTTTTCGACAGCATCGCTTCGCGGCGTAAAGAGTTTCGCCCTACCGATGAATTTCGGAAAGTTTATGGCTTGGACGAACGGCCAATTGTGGCAATATTGCCAGGAAGCCGGAAACAGGAAATCGACTCGATTCTTCCGTTTCAGCTCCAAACGGTGCGTCATTTCCCGAATGTGCAGTTCGTAGTAGCAGCTACGAATATGTTCGATATTTCGCTCTACCACAAATATATAGGCGATTTACCCGTAAAAATTGTGGTGAACGAAACCTACGAATTGCTGCATAATGCAGCAGCAGGGCTTATCACTTCGGGTACGGCGTCGTTGGAAACGGGCTTGTTTCAGGTGCCACAGGTGGTGTGTATGCGTACCAGTTGGCTCACCTATCACCTTGTGAAAATGGTAATAAAAGTGAAATATTTGTCGCTTGTAAACCTAATTCTAGATCGTGCGTCGGCGGTTGAATTGATACAGGCAGATCTGAACGAAAACCGCCTTGTGGCAGAACTATCGGCAATTTTGCCTGGTGGCGATAAGCTAGATCGAGTACGTGCCGACTACCAAGAGATGGAGAAAATAATGGGCGGTATTGGCGCATCTACCCGTGCGGCCACGGCAATGATTGCCTATTTACGCACCGATGTTGTATCAAAAAATGAATCTGAATGAATCTAATTCGTAATTAATCCGT
>JBDKHP010000219.1:0-3975 GCA_039797645.1 Bacteroidota bacterium | reverse complement strand
GCGATACAATGTCGGATATTCTGAAACTTAGTGGGTTTACCATTCTCAATTTTGTGAGTCATAATTTTAGTCCACAGGGTTTTACGGGTATTTGGTTGCTTGCAGAGAGCCATTTGGCTATCCATACCTTTCCGGAGTCTGGGGCTTCGTATATTGAGCTAAGTAGTTGTAATGAAGCTAAAATGCTTTTGTTTCAGGATGCTCTATTGAAGCTTCCGCTCGAGATTCTTTCGCAGGAAGCTGGGCAAAGTATAGTTGGTATATCAACTCCTTTATGTTAGGGAATTAAAAATTTATTATATTTGAACCTATTACCGTTTTATAACCAACCAATTATCAAATATTTTACTGAAGCTTAAACTTCTAAATGTTACGACATGGAAAATTACTTTCTTAAAACGAAGAACTATTTAATTGAACTTGAACATAGCATTGTCTATGAAGACGAGATCGATGGTGTAATGATTATCGAGAATGAAGAGATGGGGCTCAAAAATGTTTTTTTGGCTGTTGCCGACCCTATTCTTATTATGGAAGCGCTGTTGCTCGAAGTAAAAGTGCCTACTGTTGAGATGTTTGCTGAATTATTGAAAAAGAATAGAGACATTGTGCATGGTGCTTTTGCTTTGGACGAATCTGGGACGAAAGTTATTTTTCGGGATACCTTACAAATTGAACACCTTGACCTGAATGAGATTGAAGCCTCTCTTAATTCGCTTTCGCTTTTGTTGAGCGAATATTCGGATGAGTTGATTAGTTTGTCTAAATGTTAGGCTGATGGGACTATTCACACGAATTAAGAAAATAGCAGAATCCGAAGCGCATTCCCTTGCAGATCAGTTGGAAGATCCTATTAAAATAACCGAACAGGGTATTCGTGATTTAAAAACGAGTCTCGAACAAAGTTTGCGTGCTCTTGCCGAAGTTAAAGCGGTTGCGAATCGCAAACGTACCGATACGGAGAATGCGCGTAGATTGAGTGATGATTATGAGCGTAAGGCTATGCTGCTTTTACGCAAAGCTCAATTGGGTGAAATTGCTGAAATTGAGGCGGATAGACTTGCTACGCAATCGCTTGATTTGAAGTCTCAGAACGAACAGCTTTATTTGGATGGGCAGCAGGAGCAGATTCGGTTGGATCAGCAAATATCGAAACTCGATTCGGGTATCGTTGCACTTAGAAATCATATTTCTAAGTATGAAAATGAGTTGAAAACGCTTCGTGCTCGTGCTCAAGTCGCTGCGGCAACGCGTACTGTAAATAAACAACTGGCGGGTGTGGATTCCACTAGCACAGTGGCTCTGTTGGAACGGATGAAGGAGAAAATAGATCAGGACGAGGCGATTGCCGATGCGTACGGTGAAATGTCGCTCGAAAGTAGGTCTGTGGACGATGAAATTGAATCGGCGCTGGCTTCGGAGACAAGCTCCCAGTCGGATTCGTTATTAGCCTTAAAAGCCAGACTTAGTGCCAATTCTGAGCGTAAAATGCTGGGCGAATAAGGTCAGATTCTACTGAGTCGGGAATTTGATTTTGAATTTCCGACTCATTATTAATAACACTATTAAACTAAAAATCATGGGTTTATTTGATTTTTTTAAAAAGAAACCAGATCGAGAATACGATCCTCTGAATATTAGAGTAGTACACTTACGAGAAAACTTCATGCTGGATTACGACATGAAAACTTGGATGGTTGCAGAAATGTATGAATACGATTGGGGCGAAAATTATTTCACCTACGAATACAAACTCGATAGTGGCGACGATACTATATTTCTCTCTGTGGACGAAGACGACGAACTTGAAATAACGGTGGCGCGTAAAATAAAACTTAGCTCTATTGAGGAAGATATAGAACTCTCGGTGAAACAAACGGGGAAACCACCCAAGAAATTAACCTACAAAGGTAAAGCGTACTTTCGCGATACCGAAAATGCAGGGTTTTACCGCAATGTGAAGGATAGTTTTGACGATGCTATTGAGTTCATGTCGTGGGACTATTACGACGAAGCCGAAGAATTAAATTTGTGTATAGAGCAATGGGGTAAAAATGAATTTGAAGCTTCTTTTGGGAAATTAGCCGAAGAATTTCAATTCACGAATATCATTCCAGCCAATATTTAGCAAATTTGGGCGCAACCCCTTGTCTAGGACTCTAGCAAGGTTTGTGCTTGTGTTCCTATGAAATTTCGGCGCATACGCACCGCCAAACATCAAACCGACATACCAAACTAAGACACATGAAACTCTATCAAATTGTTATTGTTGCCATAATTGGATTTGTGCTGTTGCGAAGTTGCACTTGCAGCTCAAACAATATGGCAGAATACGAGAAATCGCCCGTTGACGACATCATTCGGGATCTCAACAACGTGAAGCCCTTTGAAATTGTACTCTATGATATGGATGCCGACGATGGCATGACAAGTAATACTTTCCGCCACAAGTACAAAGTAATCACCAACGACCCAAGCGGTACTCCCAGCGAAAAAATCACAGACTGGAAAGAAGTTTCAGAATCGTTCTTTGCTGCCAACCAAGACAATATGGGCATGACAATCGCCTCTAAAGACTCCACAGGCAAGCTCAGCAAAACACCCTCCCCGGCGGGATACGCCAATTACGTGGGCAACCCAAAGTATGGACAATGGACGCAGCAAAATGGTTCTTCGTTTTGGGAGTTTTATGGTAAATACGCCATGCTTCAGAGTGTACTGGGCATGGTTTCAGGGCCGTCTATTTTCCGAAATAATTATTCTGACTACCGTTCTAGTTGGGGCAATGGCCGCGCTTACTATGGGCCTAGTTCGGGCGGACGCAGTTGGTATGGTACACGCGGGTCTGCTACCTCGAATACCTACAAAAATAGCACATGGTCTAGCAAACCAGCTTCATTCCGAGACGATGTTCGGAGTCGCGTCTCGCGTAGTTCGTCTTCCCGTTCGCGGGTTGGTTCATCTGGTACATGGGGGTCATCAAGTTCTCGAAGCTCCTCAAGGTCTGGTTCTCGGTTTAGTTCTTCAAGTTCGAGTCGTTCACGCGGAGGAGGGAGTGGCAAATAAACCCATCCGTGGAAAACAACGACAAAACTCAAACACAAACGTCGTAATTCCATACTTACGAAACACAAACGATTATCAAATAGGTCTTAGGCCTTAAAATTTACAAAATGGATATTGATGCAATTATTACCTCCACAGTGAGTGTCATTATATTTCTGGCCGAAAGTTTTGTCTTGTTTTTCATCGGCAAACTGGTATATCAGCTGCTCCACCGCAACATTAACGTGCGCGACGAACTGGTAGAGAAAGACAACCTCGCCTTTGCAATCTCGCACACAGGCTATTTCATTGGTCTCACACTGGCAATAGGTGGCGCACTCATTGGCCCAAGCGAAGGTATAGTGGCAGATCTCTTGGCTGTGGGGCTTTACGGAATGCTCGCCATCGTGCTACTTAACATCTCGCTGTTTATCAACGACAAAATTATTCTCAGCAAATTTAGTACACGCGACGAAATTGTACGCGACCAAAACGCAGGAACTGGCGCCGTTGAGGCCGCCAGCGGTATCGCCACTGGGCTTATCGTAATGGGTTCCGTGTATGGCGAAGGCGGCGGCCTTGTCACAGCAATCGCTTTCTGGCTCATTGGCCAAGCACTACTCATTGCGAGTGCAAAAATATACAACGCGTTGTTACCCTACAATTTACACGAGCACCTCGAAAAAGACAACGTAGCAGTTGGTGTTGGTTTTGCAGGCGCACTCATTGCCATCGCAAACCTAATTCGCCATGCCATCATGCACGACTTCGTAAGCTGGACAGACTCGCTTCTCGACGTATCCCTCGATTTTGCCATCGGGATATTATTTCTACCCCTTGCCAGATTTCTTGCCGACAAAATCCTATTACCAGGACGAAACCTCACCGACGAACTCGTAAACCAAGAAAAACCAAACGTAGGGGCAGGTC
>JBDKHP010000218.1:0-4521 GCA_039797645.1 Bacteroidota bacterium | reverse complement strand
TTTTAAGGTATTGTGCCGTGGGGTGTGGTAAATTAGGGTTTGGATTTCAAACTATTAGACGTAATTTAGCGTTCTATGTGCAGATCTAAAATATTCGGTGTTATGTATAGAGCGGTTCTTTTTTTGTTGCTTTTGTTGCCTGTTGTGGGTTTTTCGCAAAAACGAAATAAGGCGAAGCCAATGCCTGAACCTAAGGCGGTGTATGTGTTCTTTTTGAAGGATAAGCAGGGTGGAACTTTTAGTTTGCAGCACCCAGAGGCGTATTTGTCGGGCTACGCGTTGGAGCGTAGGGCACGGTACAAAATTGCGCTAGATAGCACCGATTTGCCTGTTGTGCCAAAGTATCTGAAACAGATTGTGGCAATGGGTGCGAAATTGCACCACAGTTCGAAATGGCTGAATGCTGTGGGGGCGGAATGTACGGAGTCTGTGGCGCAGAAAATTATGGCGTTGGGCATTGTGAAGTATTATTACCGACTGAAAAACAAACCGTTAAAAGCAACTATGTCGGTGCGGTCGTACCTGCAAAAAGAACCAATCGCGTGGGACGATATTCAGCCCACAGAAATGCTCTCTGATGTGCAAAACAACTTGCTGCGAATTGGCAAACTCCACAAACTCGGATTTGATGGGAATACCATGCGGATTGCGATTTTGGATGCGGGCTTCTACAAAGTAAATGTGTTTGAGCAACTCAGCGATATTTACAAGGATTACCGTTTCTTGGATTCGTGGGATTTTGTGGATAATGACAGTACGGTTTATAACGAGGGTTATCATGGTTTGAATGTACTCTCTACGATGGCGGCCAAGCAAGATGGGGTGTTTGAAGGGACTGCTCCCGAGGCTAGTTTTGCGTTTTATCGGACAGAAGATGGTGGTTCGGAAAATAAAATTGAGGAGTTCAACTGGGTAGCGGCTGCCGAACGGGCCGACAGTATTGGTGCCTCGCTGATTAATAGTTCGCTGGGTTACAACAACTTCGATGACACTACGGCCAGTTATACTTGGCATAACTTGGACGGCCAAACGGCTCTCTCTACTTTGGGGGCGAATTGGGCTGCAAAAAAAGGGATGCTGGTAGTTTGTAGTGCCGGAAACTCTGGCGACGAAGACTGGAAGTATATTACGTCTCCGGCCGATTCGCCGTGGGCTCTCACCGTGGGTGGGGTTTCAGGCTCTGGTTCGAGGGTGTATTTTAGCTCGAAGGGTGTGCCTGAAATGCGCACAATAAAACCCGACGTGATGGGGCTGGGCATTCAAGTGAGTGTGCTTTCTAATACTGGAGTTTTCGAGAAATCTGCGGGAACGTCATTTTCGTCGCCTTTGGTGTGCGGGGCGGTGGCTTGTTTGTGGCAGGCTTTCCCCGAATTTAATGCGCAAGAAATTATCCGGGCTGTGCAGATGTCGGCCTCTAAATATTACCAGCCCGATTTCGATTACGGCTACGGTATTGCCCACATGGACGAAGCCTACGATTTGTTGAAATGGAAACGCCAGTGTGTGAAGGAATTTTCCCTGCGGGAACATTCTGTAAAATTGGCTCAAGATTGGGTGCTGTATTTAGAATTTCCAGATGTGAAAGAACGTGCACAAGCTGCCAGTTTGCGCATTTTTTCGGCTCTGGGCAAAGAGATTACCAACAAGGTTTCGGTGGCTTACAATCCCGACTTTGGGCATTTGGAGGTTTATATACACCAACTTCCGCTGGGTTTTTATACCTACGAATATACGGTAGCTGACAAAACTACCCGGGGAAAACTGGTGAACTACGAACGACGATAAACTGATTGAACATAAAAAACCTCCTGAGAAATCAGGAGGCTTTTTTTGTGTGTCAGCGGAAGCTATTCTTTGTTTCGTAAAGCTACGCCAAGCCACTTTTCGAGGAGGTCGTATATTTTCTTACGGTCGCTGGGCGTTTGGTTGGCTATTCGACTAAGGTGGGAACCTTCTGCTTTCACAAATAAATGCACATTGCTTAGGTCGGCGGCCTGAAATGCGGTAGATCCCCATGGATCGTTTTCGCCCGTAATGACAATCATTTGGGGATTCTGAGCGTGAAGCCGTTTGGAAATATCGAGCATTACTTCGCGGTGGAATGTGAGGGTGTCGCCTCCGGCAATCATCAAGCTACTACTGATGGTGTCTTGCTGTATGGCTTTCATAAAAGGTTTTAACTCGTTGGGTGTGTAGGCATAATAGCCCAATTCGGTGTAGGCTTGGTAGAAAAAAGAACTCAGCGATTTGCGGCTGTTGTCGCTGAAATAGGAAATGTCGCTGCCGTCGATAAGGTGGGCTAATAAGACTTGGGGGGTGGCAGTGGCGGCTGGAATGGTGGATATGGGTTTGCCCCATTGCATGAAAGCAAACGGGTATTCAAGCACGGCAAGCTCAAAAGCTTTGTCGAGGCCCATGTCGAAACTGAGACGGTTGGAACTGACGTATTTTGCCAACAGCGGCATCAGCACATCGCGCTTAGTGAGTACCAATTTCTGAAAATCGAACAGCTTTTTGCGATCGTCTTCGCTCCCCACCAAGTGGAAGAAATCGAACAAACGTCGGTCTTCTCGGTCAAAGTTGAGTGGTGCGACATAGGGAACAGACACATCGACATCTTGTGGGTACAAAGCTGCATGAAACAGAGTGGTTGAACCTCCTTTACTGATGCCGGTATTAATCCACTTCGATTTGTAAAAGGCTTTGAATACTTCGACAATAGCGTGATGGTCGGCAGCAGCTTGGGCAACTGTTAGGTATTTGTAGTTTTTGGGGCTTGGTGTCGAGTTTTCAAAATACCTATGTTCTACGATAATCTGATTTGCTCCGACAATCCGCGCCAGTTCAGTCGTGTAGTTTCTTGATGCTGAGTAGCCTTCTGTAACCAACACCACGGGTGCTGTTTCAGAGAAATGCGAAAGCCACACACGTTGTTCAAAAGTTCCCAATTCGGGGTGTTCATGGTCTAGTGGCTGTTGGAAAGTAATCAGATAAGTGGCCTTAAAGAGTTCGTCTCGTACAGGAATCACTTTTGCTTTGAGCATTTTTTGTGAGGCCAAGAAGCTGTCGAGGGCCGTTTGGGCAGTGGCCAAAAAAGGTGTGGTTGTGGCGAGTAGTAGCCAAACAAAAAGGTAAATTCTCTTTTTCATATTGTGTCCGTTTTATGGTGTGTGGCCTTTGCTGCAAGGCTGAATGTAAACTTGTACTTTATCGTAAAGTTAAATCTTTTAGCCCAAAACCTTTGTATTTTAAGCTCCCGAATTCAAACTTGGCCTGATTGGTAAGTAGTTAATCTCAAATTCAGAAAAAACTCTTAACTCAAATATAACCCACTTGTGTATGTCCGCCGAAAATTCGGCAATACTTTTGCAAATGCAAAACGAAATATCCGAATATAGAAGCTAATGCGGACTTTACGACAAAAACTACTTGCTACTTTTTTCTTACTCACCTCAATTACGGTAGGGGTAATTTTATTATTTTTTAATTTCGACGACAAGAAAAACGAGACCAACCACCAAGTAGAAATACTCAATACAACCCATCAACTCATTCTCAAAGATTTTATCGTTTTTGAGGATTTCCTTTCCTACGAAACCATCAATCCGCTATTCTTTGAGCTGGAGCAAAGTATCTACCTCATGAAACACGAAGAGTTACTCTCGCGCATTCACCACAATTTCGACAGCGTGGCTGCCAGTGGAAAAGTACTGAGTAAGGTCTTCAACCAAATTGATTCAATCAGTGCGGCGCTTGATTCCTACGAAAAATACACCCACGAAATGGTGGCCTTGGTAAAACTTCGGGGTTTTAAAGACTACGGACTCGAAGGCAAAATGCGCGAAGAAATCCACGCCCTGGAACGCTACAAAGAGCTAAACCAAATTGCAGTACTCACCCTGCGCCGTCACGAAAAAGACTTTCTGCTCCGTGGCCAGCAGAACTATGCGTCAGAGCATAAAGAACTTGTGCGGAATTTCACCAACGAGATACTTGCCCAGAATATTCCCAAAGAACGCAAGGAGCTTATTCTAAACAAGCTAAATAATTATTCGCGATATTTCCAACAGATTGTAATCTTAGACCAGAAAATCGGTCTCAAACACAACGACGGTCTGAAATTCCTGACCCGTAGCCGCATTACCGAGATACAATTCCTAATGGAAGATCTCACCAAACAAGTGAGCCAAATACGCCACAGTAGGCTCTCTGCTTGGAAATACTTGTACATTACCATCGCCCTGTTACTCGTTGGGGTAAGCTTATTCATTGCCTTTTTCCTATCCAAGCGCATCTCGATAAAACTCAGCTACCTAAGCCAACACATGGCCGAATTTGTGGGCAGCGACTTTACTTCGACCACCTCTGTAGATACCGACAACGAAGAAGACGAAATTAGCCAGTTGCTCCGCAATTATCAGGTATTGCACTCCAAAAGTTCACGACTAATTTCCGATTTCCGTGTAATGGTACACGAGGCAACCGCCGAGGTTGTGTTACAAAAAGAACGCATCGAAAAAC
>JBDKHP010000217.1:0-9548 GCA_039797645.1 Bacteroidota bacterium | reverse complement strand
AATAATAATTCCGTAAAAGGGAAGTTACGTTCTTCCAAAACAGTGAGCATTACGTTACCCACTAGGCCAGTAGCCCCTACAACTGCAACTTTCATAATTTCGTTTTTTAATTAAGATGAATTTGGGAGTGCAAAAAAAACAAATTTCTAGCATATTACAAGCTGTTTGCTCACGATTCTGTGCTTTGGCTTAATCCGTTGTATTTGTTTGATCTTTTTTGATTTAGATCCTGAAGTTGTTGTCGCGAATCATTTTCCAAGCAAGGCTGTGGTTTAGGGCGCGACGGCCTTCTGCAATCATTTCGTCGGCCCGGTGAAAATCGAAGGTTTCGCAGGCGGTGCGAGAGATTTCTACGACAATGTCGGGTTGGCTGCTTTCCAGAATATGGGCACAGAGTTCGTCTTGTACCAGATCGAAGGATCTGGACATGAGTTCGAAGTAGCCAAACTTGCGGTTGTGTGGCTTTTCGGGCTTGCTGTGGAATACTTGTTGCCAACGGAGGCGAAAGGCTTCAAGGCCGCGTAGGTAGATTTGGTCGTTGCGTAACTGTACGCTGCTTTTTTTTGTGGGTGCTTTATAGGGTATTTTGGCGTTGAGGTTTACCACAACGAGTAAATCGCCGGGGTTGCGTTTTACGTGGGTTACGGGAATGGGGTTTATTACGCCTCCGTCAACAAGTTCGCGGTTGTTTACTAGGCGAGGTTGTAGCACGGTGGGTACGGCACAAGATGCTTTGAGGGCTTGGTACAGACTTCCTTCTTGGAGTACGACTTCTTCGCCGGTGTTGATGTCGGCGGCGATGGCGGAGAATGGGATGCTGAGTTGCTGGATGTTGAGGTCGGGGATGAGGGTTTCTATGGCGCGGAATACTTTGTCGCCCTTAATGAAACCGCTGGTGCTCATGGAGAAATCTACGAGGCGGAAGATGTCGAGCTTGTCGAGATCTACGATCCAGTTACGAAAGCTTTCGAGGCCACCTGCTGCGTAGATGCCACCTATTAGGGCGCCTATGGAGGTGCCCGAGATGGCACTGATTTCAAAACCTAGGCGGTTGAGTTCTTGGATGACACCGATGTGGGCCATTCCGCGGGCGCCTCCACTTGAGAGGACTAAGGCTATTTTCGGCTTCATGGTTTGGGTTTGCTGTGTGATTACGAGGTCGAATTTAGGGGTATTTTATGGATTTTTGTTGGGTAAATTGTGGCATGGCCGTAGGCCAAGGTAAAGTTTCGGACTCGTGCACCTACGGCGTGGCAGACGGTGCTGCCGCCCCAACTAGCCCGGATCGCGGCAAGTAGCCCACAGCATGTGGGGGTGTGGCCGTTTGTGCTGTGGTTCGATTGAAAAACGTGGGCGGCCAAGTGATGCAGTACCCGTTGCGAGGACTACTGCTAAGAGCCGGTAGCCGCCTTTACAAATATTGTTGAGTTACAGCTCCTTATCCTTATTTTTGTTTTTTTTATTTTTGTTTTTTTTGAATTCTTCTGTCGAATAGGTTGGCTTGGGTGGTGTTTGTTATTCGGTGTTTGGGTGCGGCGCAACTAAGGGAATTTAATATTCAGGGTTGGGCAAAAAAAATACGACTCCTAATTATGGAAGTCGTATTGTGTTTTTTCATTTTTTTCGCTTGATGCTATGCCGAGATTCGTTGGCAACGGAATCGGTAGGTATAGGCAACGAGGAAATTTGTATTCCAGATTGCAATTAGTCTGCAGGGCTGATCGCTTCAACAGGACAAACATCAGCGCAAGCGCCACAATCTGTACACAAACTTGGGTCGATAGAATAAATATCGCCCTCAGAAATTGCATCTACTGGGCATTCACTCATACATGCACCACATGCAGTGCAATCATCAGAAATTACGTAAGCCATGACAATTTTGTTTTTAAGGTTTTAAATTGTTGAAGCAAATTTAGGAATTAGATTTTTTATGCGCGTTGAAAAATTACGGGTTTGGTCAAATTTAGACGTATTCTTAATAAGAATAAGCAGGTAATTGTCAGTAAATCTGCAATTTATCTTATTATTTTGCGGACAAATGCGACTGTGAAATAAGACATCATGAATAGACCGACAAAACCTTCTAGGGCGGAAACAAAGCGCGCCATACCACTTGGGTAATAATCGCCGTAACCAATTGTGAAGAATGTAACTGCTGAATGGTAAAAACTTCGTTGCCAAATGTTCAAGTGATCTGGATCGCCGAGCGATGAGACGATTTGCGAACCTGTAAACATTCCTTCGAGTATATATATGAATGAAAATAGGGTGTATGCTACGGCCATGCTTACTAAAACCCTGACGGGGCTGGTGGCATAATGGCCCATCTTGTCGAATAGTAACCATCTGAATGCAAAAAGAAACCGATTGCCCAAGGTTTTTATTGTGTTTGACGGGGCTGTATTTAAGATGGTTTTTGCTTCGCAACGTTTGAATTCAAGGTAGGCATGGTCTTCGTTTTCGTACTGGCCTATGTTGCTGTAATTTTCTTTGAGCATCCTGAATTGTTCGGCCTTGGTTTCGTAATTGGTGTGTTCTTGGTTGTAAATTAAATAGGCGATATTGTTTAGGTGCCAGTCTGCATATAATTTTCCCAACAAACGCACTCCTTTAAGATTAAGGTGTTGGATGATAACGGGTGAGCCCTCGGGGATCATGTCCACAATGTCGCGAATTACAGAATCGGAAAGATCGAGGTAGTTGCATTGGGCTAGGCGCAGGTCGATATAACTATCTAATTGTGAGGACGTAAGTGAAACTCGGGCAAATTGGCTTCTGTTCAGAGTGAAGTCTGTATTGCGTAATTTTAAGTTCTCGAATGAAAGATTGCAGCCGACTGCTGTAACATTACTCATGATTACGCTGCCTTGGGTGAAACTTGTGTATTTAAAAATAATGCGATAATCGACAAAATTGGCACCATCGAAATTTAGTTCGACATTCCCCAATTCTGTACGGGTAAAGGACATTTTGCCTTGGGTGAAGTCTATGGCTCTCAGGTCGATTGGCCCCGAACCCATGATGCATCGTTCGAAGATCATGTCGCCAGTGTGTGTGCAAAAATGGAAGTCTTTTTTACCCGTTCCCATAATTGCCAACTTGAACGACACCAATCCTTTGCCCAGATTTGCATTTACAAAGCTGAGGTTTCCGTTTCCGAAATTGGTGTTCACGAAGAGTTTGTCGCCTTCGCCAAAATGGCTACGCATGAGGTTTAGTTTATTATCGACGAATACTGCCGAGCGGAAGCTTACTTCGCCATCGCCAAAGTTTACACCCTCGAATATTATTTCGCCACTCCCGAAATGTGCTTTCTGAAAACCAATTCGTCCGGTTCCGAAATTTGCTACCCTGAAATTAATGAGTCCGCCCTCGAAGTGCGTGTTGCAAAAGGTGACATCGCCGTGGCCAAAATCTACATTGATGAATACTATTTTCCCGTAAGCAAAATTGCAATTTTCAAAGTTTTTTGGGGCTGAGCTAAATATTGCATTTTTGAACGAGAGCAAGCCTTCTGCAAAAGTACTATGGCTAAAATCTACAGAATCGGCACAAAAAACGGTGTGTTCAAACGAAGAAACAGCGCCGTGAAAATGGCAGGCTGAACAATTGAAGGATTTTGTAACGAACCGAGTTTCGTCGAAGTTGAGTTCACCCACAAATGAGATGCCGCTTAGATCGAGTTCTTGGGGATTGTACCAAAGTGACGATTTTGCAGAAATACCTTTGATGATAATGTGCGAATCGGGTTCGTATCCGTATAACTTGCGGTATTCAGCGATACTGAATCCATCGACAAATGCGTTTTCTGCAAGAATGGGATTGTTCTTGAAAAGTAAAGGGTATAGGTCTGTGGCTTGTAGGTAGCCAAAGGTCTCTTCGCCTAAGATGGCAGACTGTGCGTCAAGAAACACTACTTGAACAGATTTGTCGAAAATCTGACCCGATTTTGCGACAAAAGTTTGGGCAGATACTTGATATTCTATGCGGACAAATTTTTTAACCATTCAGAATACATTTCATTACTTAATTATGGCACCTTTAAGAGGCTATTTTAATGGAGTCGGGTGCAAAATTGCAGATTCATAGACATTAATTTAGCTTTCGTTGCGCGGCTATTTCCACTCAACAACCATTCCTTTATTGTTCTTCAGCTCAAGGGGGATGTTTTCAAGAATTTCCTGTTTAAGGGCTTCTATTAGTTTGAGTTTAAGGTATCCTTTGTGGGTTACAATACTTATTTCCCGGTTTGGTATAGGCTCTACAAGTTGGCGTACTCTGCGTTTGCGTTCGTCTTTCATATTGTCGGTAGCTAATTGTGGGAGTAGTGTATAACCATAATTCTGATCTACAATGGTAATAATAGATTCCAACGAGCCAGTTTTGTATTCGAGAGGGAACCTGCGTTTTACATTAGATTCAACGCCACAGAGGTTGAGCGTTTGGTTGCGAAAACAATGTCCGTCGTTGAGCACCCAAAGTTGGTCGGGGGTTAGTCTGGATGGGTCGAGGCGGTCGTGAGCATCGAGTTTGCTGCTACGCGATATGTAAGCAACAAAAGGCTCGTAATATAGTGGGTGTTCTACTAGGTTTTCTTCTTTTATCGGGGTGGCAATAATACCAATATCGATAGTGCCTGCATGGATACGATCTACAATCTGGTTTGTAAGGAGCTCGTCGATTTCGACACTCAAATGCGGATGGTGTCTTATAAAACGGGCCAGAAACATTGGAAGCAAATAGGGGGCAACTGTGGGTATTACACCCAAACGTACAGTGCCTACTATGTTCGACTTGGTTTCTTCTATTAATTCGGTAATTTTTTTTGGGCCTGTGAGTATTTCGCGCGCATAATTAAGAACTTGCTTCCCAATTTCTGTAGGTTCGACGGGATGTTTACTGCGATCGAAGATGAGTACTCCCAGTTCTTCTTCCATTTTTTTGATCTGCATACTCAGGGTTGGCTGCGTTACGTAGCATTTTTCGGCGGCTGTAACAAAATGTCGGTATTTATCGACTGCCAGAATATATTCAAATTGAATGAGAGTCATTCCGTATATAGTTTTAGGCTATAAAAATAGTCAGAATATAACAAATCACTATACTTTCATTCGGAAATGTTTTGTGGAGATTGATTATTGATAAATCTATTCATTTAAACGACAATCTGCCAAGCCCTATTGCAAGTTGGGAGCATACAGCTTTACCCCAAAATTCAAATCCTTGTTTTAGTTCGCATTGAAATGGTGAAGGAAAAATAGAAACCAGCCGAAACATAGGTGTTCGGCTGGGGTTAAAAGATTAGAATATAATATTAATGGCAAAGCCAATAAGGACACCTGCCAAAGCCCATACCCCTGCCGATTTAGATTTTACCTCTTCTTCTTTGCGGTAGTAGAAAAATAGTACAAGCCCGACTAAAGGGAGAAATAGACATAGGAATTTGAGAGCGATGTGTAAATCTTGGTCGTCTGACATGGTTGTTGTTTTTATGGTTTATACTACATCCGTCTTGCGGAGAACTCTTAATTATCAAATTGGTTGCCAGTTTTTATTGTAACTGTTTTACGGCTCTAAAAACTGTTTCGACACCGTGATATTCTTTCGTCCGTGCTGCCAATTATAAAAGCCTTCGCCTGTTTTTGCACCCAGATTTCCAGATGCTACAATCTTGATTAATAATGGACTAGCTGCATATTTGTCGCTTCCGTACCCAGCCTGTAGTACCCGCATAATTTGTAAACAAACGTCCAAGCCAATAAAATCTGCAAGCTCCAGTGGCCCCATGGGTTGGGCAGTACCGAGTTTCATAATTGTATCAATTTCAGACACTCCTGCAACGCCTTCGTACAGTGTTTGAATGGCCTCGTTGATCATCGGCATCAGGATACGATTGGCCACAAAACCCGGAAAATCTTGAACCTGAATTGGCGATTTGCCCAGCAACAGACAATACTCATGCGCTATTTGGGTCGTAGCTGCCGACGTCCGGTAGCCTCGTATAATCTCGACAAGCGGCATCAATGGCACAGGATTCATGAAGTGCATACCCACCACACGCTCCGGTTTTGTTGTAGCAGCGGCGATTTCGGTGATCGAAATAGATGAAGTATTGCTTGCCAGAATACAATTAACGGGGCAAATCGCGTCGAGTTCGGCGAAGATGGCTCTCTTAACACCCATATTTTCCGTAGCAGCCTCAACAACAAGTTGGGCATCCTGTACGCCTTCAGCAATTGCGGGGTATGTAATTAATCGGCTGAGTGTACTCGCTTTATTGTTGCTGGTAATTAGTAGTTTTTGCTCTAATTTCTCTAAGCTTCTACTTATTTCGCTCATGGCATTGCTGGTTGCCTGTTCGTTGGTGTCTATAAGATGTACCAAAAAACCACTTTGCGCAAATACCTGAGCAATACCACAGCCCATCGTTCCGGCACCTATAACTGCGATTATTTTCATACTAATTTATATTAACACCCTGAATTTCGCGAATCGAGTCGAGCAAGCTAATGAGCCCCTGACTGAACTCATGCGGCATTAGTTCGCTTTCCGTAATCCCGCTAAGCATACATTCAGTAGCCTCGATAGCTTCGTATTCATAACCGTTACAAAGATGCGGAAAGCTTAAATGCTCTTCGTTACCAAAACAATCGGTGTGAGTTATTGTCGTGGGCAGAAACCATTTGTGGTGCAGCCTGAAGCTACCATCCGAACCCAAAATTGTCGCTTCAGTGGGCGTTTCCTCTAAGAACGTGCATTGTAGGTTCGCAACTTGGCCATCGGGATAATGAAATATAATGTCGTCAGAAATATCCACGTCTGTTTCGCCAATAGTAGCCGTGGCTTCAATACCATCTGGCTGGCCCAGAATGAAGTACGGCAAGAAGCAAGGATAAATACCAATATCCAACAAAGCCCCACCGCCCAAATCCTTGTTAAAAAATCTGCCATCGGGATCGAACGTTGACTTAACCCCAAAATCTGCTTCAATTTTAGTAATAGTACCAATTTTTCCCGAATCAAGGCTCGTTTCCAGAAATCTAAAGTGTGGCAGAAATCGAGTCCAGAAGGCTTCCATGAGAAACAAATTTTTGCTTCTAGCAGATTCTACCATCAAATCGACCTCCATCCTGTTCATCGCAAATGGCTTTTCACACAAAACGCCCTTACCTTGCTCCAGACACATCATTGTGTTCGGGAAATGGAAAGGGTGTGGCGTACCTATATATACAAGGTCTATTTCTGGGTCGGCAGCCAGTTCTTCGTAGCTACCGTACGCCTTAACAACAGCAAACTCATCGGCAAACTTCTGGGCTGTATCCAAATTGCGCGATGCGATTGCATAGAGTTTTGCATTGGGTACAAACGCAAGAGCCTCGGCCATTTTGCGGGCAATGAATCCTGTACCAAGGATTCCCCATTTTATTTCTGTCTTCATTCTTGGTGTGTAAAGTATGCTGGCTAAATTACTTTCTATTTGCAGCTTGAGCAACTATTCCAGCGAACATAAACGCCAAAAAAAGAAAAAAATAAGGATTAGAAGCTGTAGCCCAACAAGATTTGTAAAGGCGGCTGCCGGCTCTTGGCTGTAGTCCTCGCAACGGGTACGGAATCACTTGGCGGCACTTGCATTTCAAACAAACCACAGCCCCAAAGGCCACTTCCCCACATGCTGTGGGCTACTTGCCGCGATCCGGGCTAGTTCGGTCGGCAGCTCCGTCTGCGACGCCGTAGGTACTCAGGGCAAGCACTTTGAGTTGGCCTCTGGCCATGAAACGACTCCGCTGACACCCAAATTTCATACGCTCCGCGCTACACAAAATAGCAGAACCAAGCTACCCGAAGTTCGCGCTTCACAACACAAACCCTCGACTAAAATCCCACGAATGAATACGACAACGGGTCAATCAATAACGCCACCACCAAGAAGAATCTCTTAAATCTTGCCACGCTTGAGCGAGAACGAAAAAGTAGTACCCTCACCAGGCACACTCACCAAATTGATAGCCTGCCCATGCGCTTCGATAATATGCTTCACAATAGCCAAGCCTAAACCAGAGCCACCCCGCTCCCGCGATCGACTCTTATCTACCCTATAAAAACGTGTAAAAATATGCGGCTGATGTTCACTTGGGATACCAATACCGTTATCAGTAATATATACAAATACCTTAACCTGCTCCGTCACTACTCTTACCACCGTTTTCCCACCCTCAACACCATACTTTATCGAGTTTACAATCAGGTTATTCAGAATCTCATACACTTTATCCTTATCAGCACGAACCCACACTTTCTTATCTTTTTTGCCTAAGTACTCTAGGCTTATCTTAAAACGCTCCATCAAACGCTCCTGAATTTCAAAAACTTCCAATATGAGTTCAACAATATCAAAATCAGAATATTCCAACATTATTCTCCCCGACTCTAAACGCGAAATTGTATCCACATCTTTAATTGTCGCAATAAGTCGGTTCACATTTTTTTCTGTCCGCTCCAAATATTTCATATTAATCTCCTCATCGTATATACCACCATCGAGCAAAGTGTCAATATAACCTTGAATATTAAAAATTGGAGTCTTTAATTCGTGTGCCACATTCCCTATAAACTCTTTACGTGATACGTCAGCCGCCCTTAACTTCTGGTTTTCCTCGTCCGTCTCTTTCGCCCAATCCATCACCTTATTGTTCGTAAGTTCAATTAAATCTATATCTTCTAGGGAGTTCGTTTCGCTATTAGCTGGTTCCAATTCGGCAATTCGTCCATAAATAGGCATAATCCGCTTGAGAATATAACGCTGTGCGAGGAAGTTGATTACAATATAGTTTACCAAAAACATCGTGAGATAAGAAAAAAGCACATAACCCCACTTCTCTTTTGGGGGAAAATTCACCACCAAAATTAGTAATCCTACAGGTACAAGTGTCGAAACCAAGGTTGCAACAATTGCTAATGTCTTCACAGACAATGTGTTTTGTTTAATAGTTTTCATGTACAAAATAAATATTTTGTTTTGAATAATTCCACAATCAATACCTATTTCGAGTAAACTTAACATTAGCTTAAAAGTAGAATTGCTTTAGACCCATTTGTAGTTGGTACTTTTGTAAAAATTTAAAAATCAGATGGAACAAATTTATTTTGCAATTCTTTTAATACTGTTTCTGTTGGCATTTTCTGACTTAGTAGTTGGAGTAAGCAACGACGCAGTGAATTTTTTGGTATCAGCTATCGGTTCGAAAGCCGGCTCCTTTCGATTGGTAATGATCATCGCAAGCTTGGGTGTACTCGTAGGAGCAACATTTTCTAGCGGCATGATGGAAATAGCCCGAAAGGGGATATTTATACCCGAAAAATTCTACTTTACCGAAGTAATGATAATTTTTGTAGCAGTAATGCTTACCGATATTATATTACTCGATATATTTAACACTTTTGGCTTACCCACATCCACAACTGTATCGGTGGTATTCGAGCTTATAGGCGGGTCGGTAATCGTGGCCTTCTTTAAGATGGCTCCCAGCGAAAATCTGCTCGACTAT
>JBDKHP010000216.1:0-3418 GCA_039797645.1 Bacteroidota bacterium | reverse complement strand
AGTGGTTTCTACTCCCGCAGAAGCCTTCTTGAATCCTGGACGCATCTATGCTTATGGAAATTACATTTTCATTAACGCTCCTGGCAAAGGCATACACGTAATCGACAACAGCGACAAAACGAACCCACGCAACATTTCATTTATCGAAATTCCGGGCAATTACGACATGAGTATCCGCAACGGATTGCTGTATGCCGACAATGCTACTGACTTGGTAGCGATCGATATAAGTAACATACTAGCAGTAAAAACGGTAAGTCGTGTGGAGAATGTTTTTAGCGAAGTGTATCCAGAAGGCAAGCGTATATACGTCAACAGTAGCACTGAAGGCGGGGTTATTGTCGGTTGGAAGGTCGTAACGGTTGAGGAAAAAGTTGACAGTCAGAACAATGGAATGTTCTATTTTAATGGTAGCCCAATCGAAACCATTAGTGGGGATTTTAGCCTGTCAAACGCCACAGTCGATATGACATCTAAGGCTGCTGTCGATCAGACAGGTATGGCTGGTTCGCTCTCTCGTTTCCTAATTTACGACGATTTCCTCTACACCCTCGAGAGTTGGAAAATCGACGTTTTCGATATTCAAAAAACAAGTGCGCCACAGAAAATAAAAGAAATACCCTGCACATGGAGTGCTGAAACGCTCTTTATAAACAATAAAAATCTGTTTGTGGGTACGCGAGATGGTATGATTATCTACTCCCTCGCAGATGCATCTCAGCCAGAATTTATTAGTCAGCTTGCACATTTTCGCTCTTGCGACCCCGTGGCTGTTTCTGGTAACTATGCCTTTGTAACCCTCCGTACCAACGAAAATAATTGTGGGCAAGCAGTAGGCAACGAGCTCGAGGTGATTTCAATCGAGAACCTCAAAGAACCCAAAGTGGTTGCCGTATATCCGATGACAGCCCCACGTGGTGTGGGTATCGACGGAAGTACACTCTTTGTCTGCGACGGTGAAGCGGGTCTCAAAATCTTCAATGCTGCCGATGTCTTAAATATTGACAAGAATCAGTTAATACAATACACTGATATTAACGCCACCGATGTAATTCCGATGGGCAAATACCTCCTCACGTTGGGGACAGAAGGTCTTAGTCAGTACGACTACTCCGACCCCAAGAACATAAAGCGAATCAGCAGTTTAACCCTTAAATAGACAAAAACGGAGTGGTATAAATCCACTCCGTTTTTTTGAATTTTGGTACTTATGCCGCACATTCCTTGCTGAAATATTTAGAACGTAAGCGTAGTGAAACCCTCACCAAAAGAATCAGCACGGGCACTTCAACCAGCGGCCCAATTACTGCCGCAAAAGCTTCCCCAGAATTGAGACCGAATACCGCAACTGCTACGGCAATGGCCAACTCAAAGTTGTTGCTTGCGGCTGTAAATGAAAGGGTTGTGGTTTTTTTGTAATCAGTGCCCATTTTTCGACTCAAATAAAACGAAACAAAAAACATCACAACAAAATAAATAACCAAGGGAATTGCTATTCGCAACACATCGAGCGGGAGTTTTACCATCACATCGCCTTTAAGCGAAAACATGACGAAAATAGTGAACAACAGTGCAATGAGTGTCAGCGGACTGATCTTGGGAATAAATACGGTTTCGTACCAATTTTGTCCTTTTGTGCGCAACATTACGAAACGCGTGAGCATACCCGCAAAAAACGGAATACCCAGATAGATAAGTACACTCTCGGCGATTTGTCCGATTGTAATATCTACGGCAGTAGTTTGCAATTCTAACGAAGATGGTAAAAAAGTGAGAAACACATACGCATATACTGAAAAAAATAGCACCTGAAAAATGCTATTAAATGCCACTAAACCAGCAGCATACTCGGTATCACCTTGCGCTAAATCGTTCCAAACAATCACCATGGCAATACAACGTGCCAAACCAATTAGAATCAGCCCTGCCATATAATGCGGATAATCTCGGAGGAAAACAATTGCCAACACAAACATGAGCACTGGGCCAATTACCCAGTTTTGCACAAGCGAAAGTAGTAGCACTTTCCTATTCTTGAAAACATCGCGCAATTCCTCGTATTTTACCTTGGCTAAGGGCGGAAACATCATCACAACCAGACCAATTGCTATTGGGATATTGGTTGTGCCATGCGTTAGGCTATTCCAGAAAATAGAGACTTCAGGAAATAAATACCCTGCAACAACGCCCAAAAGCATAGCCAGAAAAATCCACAAGGTGAGATAATGGTCTAAAAACGATAATTTTTTTTGCGATGCAGCCATTATCAATTGTCTTTGATTTGTTCCAGATAAAAGTTGTAAAAACCCGATTTAATTTCGTCGCGGACACGGTGGAATTCGGACATAATAAACTCTTCCGTGCCTTCAGCGTGCGAAGGATCGTCGAAGCCTATATGCAAACGGGTTCTAACGTCGCCTATAAATGCGGGGCAACTCTCGTTGGCGCCTCCGCAAACGGTAATCACAAAATCCCAAGACTTACCCAGATAAATTGACACAGAATCTGACGTATGGCGACTAATATCTATCCCAATTTCGCCCATTACGGCTACTGCTTTGGCATTCAACTTTCCCGAGGCTTCGGTGCCTGCTGAGCATACTTCAATACGCGAATCAAACGACTGTAAAAAGCCATGCGCCATTTGGCTTCTGCAACTATTGCCTGTACAAAGAATCAATACTTTCATTGTGAAATGTTTAATTTATTAGACAAAATGTGAAATTATTTTTAAACAAATTGTTATTTGCAATCGCTACTGCAAGAAATATCAATATTTATAAAAGATTTTAAATTTTCTTTGGCTATTTCCCAATTTTCTTTGTGTAAACAATAACGAATTTTAGGCGTTTCGAGTTCGCCTTCTATTAGCCCTGCCTCTTTTAATTCTTTGAGGTGTTGTGAAAGTGTTGATTTTGCAATTGGCAAAATATCGGTAAGGTCGCCACTGTAACAGCAGGATTGTTCTGCCAAAAACTGGATTACAAATACGCGCACAGGGTGCGACAAAGCCTTTGCGAGCCGAGAAATTTGTAATTGCTTTTCGGTAAACGGTTCTAAACGATTCATAATAATGTGAATTTTGTTTGTTCGTAAAATTACGAACAAACAAATGGATTTACAAACTTATTTTGAATGCAAATTTATATTTGTTCTTAAATGCCTAATTATCAGTAGAAAGGCTTGTGTTTGTTGGGTGTGTTTTGGCCTGTAATTGCGGCTGGATTGTCATCTCGCTTGGATCCTGTTTCTTACTGCGATGAGTTTGTTAGGGGGCTTGTGGGCTTGTTTTGGGTTGCGACTCAAAATTGTGAGGGGCTGAAAAAGGCGTGGGTAGGCTTACAATTGCAAAGAATTGAGCGATTTGTAGCGCAGTTTTGTGGTGCGAACGTCCGATTATTGCTTGCCCATTTCGTCT
>JBDKHP010000215.1:0-3834 GCA_039797645.1 Bacteroidota bacterium | reverse complement strand
TGCCGTTGGTGCTCTATTATACGTACGAAATTGATGTGAATAAACCCAATTACAATACGCCGTTTTCTGAGATTGAGGGGGTGTTGTTGCAATCGCAATATCGTATTGCGGGTGTCGATATGCAATTTGTTGCCACCAATGTGAGCTCGGCACCGGTAAAAAACGAAGTGTTTGAGATTCCGCCGAATTGCCAACAGGTTTCATTGACAGAAATGCAAGATCTTGTGAATAAATTTAATAAATGAGGCTGGCGAATGTTCCTAAATTTGGGTTTGACTAAATTTTTGTGGAGGCAATTTGCTGAATTATACTCAAATGCTTATTTTATGTTGCAGGGTAAGTTCGCTTTTTTTGTTTTTTTTCGTTTTTTGAGACCAAACCAAGCGTGCGATTCAGGGGAAGCTGTACCATGTTTTATGTTAGTAAATTCTTATGACTGTCCGAATGAAACCATCTAAATTTTCTGCATTCAAAGAGAAGTTTTGGTACTTACTCCGTTATGTGCATTTTCAGCTTACGGCTACTCATGCTGGTGGTCATGGTGTGCATTCGCCGTTTGTATATAAATTTGTGAGAGATTTGCTCGAAGATCGTTCTCAGTATTATAATTTCGCCAGAATTGAATCGTACAGAAAGCTGTTACTGAAAGATACTAGGGTTATTGAGGTGCAGGATTTTGGGGCGGGTTCGCACAAATCGCGACATCGGCGTGTGTCGCAGATTGCTAAAAATGCACTGATTCAGAGACGGTTCGGCGAGTTGTACTTTAAAATGACCGATCGGTTTGAGTATGTTACTATTTTGGAATTGGGGAGTTCCTTGGGTGTTTCTACGGCTTATTTTGCCTTGGCCAACAGCAAAGCGCGGGTTTTTACGATAGAAGGGTGCCCCAATACGGCAGCCTTGGCACTTTCTGGGTTTAAAAAGCTGGGCATTGAGAATGTTAGCTTGAATGTGGGGCCAATCGATAGCGTTTTACCGCAAATATTACAAAAATTGCCGAGAATAGATCTTGTGTATTTCGATGCGAATCACCGTTACGAGCCTACAATGAAGTATTTTGAAGCGTGTTTGCCTCTGGTTCATTCTGAAACGGTGTTTGTTTTCGACGACATTAACTGGAGTGCGGAGATGCGCAAAGCGTGGCAAGAAATTACACAACATCGCAAAGTGGTGCTGACAATCGATTTGTTTTTTGTAGGTTTGGTGTTCTTTCGCGAGAACACAGCCAAACAGAATTTTATCATTAAAATCTGACACACACACCATGCACACCGTAATTTCATGCAACTCATTGGCCAAACACTACCAAGTGGGCAGCCAGACTGTAAAGGCGCTACAATCAATCAGCCTAAATATTTCTAGGGGCGAATATGTCGCAATTATGGGGCCATCGGGTTCTGGCAAATCAACATTTATGAATATTATCGGATGTTTAGATACGCCGACTTCTGGCGATTATATCCTCAACAACACCAATGTAAGTAAACTAAGCGACAACGATCTGGCCGAAATCCGCAACAAGGAAATTGGCTTTGTATTTCAAACTTTCAACTTGCTACCACGTTTTTCGGCACTCGAAAATGTAATGCTTCCGCTCATTTACGCAGGTTATGAGAAATCTAAACGGAAACAAATGGCAGAATCGGCACTAGAAAGTGTAAGCCTTACCGATAGGATGTTGCACCGCCCCAACGAACTTTCTGGTGGTCAACGCCAACGGGTTGCCGTGGCGCGGGCTTTGGTAAACAAACCGTCGATTATCCTTGCCGACGAACCTACTGGAAACCTCGATTCTAAAACCTCTATTGACATCATGAAGCTTTTCGGCGAAATTCATGCGAAAGGGAATACGATAATTTTGGTGACGCACGAAGAAGATATTGCCTTGCATGCCCACCGAATTGTAAGGTTGCGCGATGGTGTGATTGAATCGGACAAAATGAACGAAAACCCGATTGTGTATTGAGTCTTCGTTCACGATGCTCAGTTTTTGGAATTTACGTTGCAATATCGAACCAAGGTAAATGGCTCTGCTTCAAACGGAAATAAATGATTTTAGCACTTCATTATCCCAATTATTTTGATAGCTTTGCGCTCCCGTAAGCGATTCGTTAAGAATAACAGTACATTTAGTTTTTAACGTCTTAATTATTAGTTACTTAAGCTATTTAATGCAGGGTGTTTTACTTTGGTTTCTGCTGTTTCGTTACACTGATTGCTTGCTTGGATTGACCCTCAAAGAAAAAAGTTCATGAAAATATATACAAAAACAGGCGATAGAGGCTTAACATCCTTGGTTACAGGTACGCGCGTTAGCAAAAATCACGAACGTATTGAGGCTTATGGAACCGTTGACGAACTGAATGCCTACGTGGGTCTTTTGCGCGATGCAATAGAAACCGAGACAACTAAGGACGCGCTTAAATCGATTCAGGATTGTTTGTTTGTGATTGGGTCTAATTTGGCGACGGACGATAAAACGACCTCCATTAAAATTCCGTCAATACATCTGGACGATATAAGCTTTCTGGAAACTGAAATCGACAAAATGGATGCTGTTTTAGAACCCATGCGGTACTTTATTCTCCCAGGCGGACATACAACTGTGTCGTTTTGTCATATTGCCCGTACTGTCTGCCGCCGTGCAGAGCGCCGTGCATACCAATTACTCGAAAAGAATCCGGTTGATGAGAAACTTTTGGTATATCTAAATCGTTTGTCTGATTATCTTTTCGTATTGGCAAGGATATTGACCAAAGACTTTTGCGTGGAGGAAACACAGTGGAGACCACGAAAATAGTGGTTTTTATTGCTTACGTGTATTGAATTCTGACCTCAAATTGAACATATTTATTTATATTAATCCTTAAAAATTCTGACCCCATGAGCATGTATTGGACACTCGAATTGGCATCAAAATTGGAAGATGCGCCTTGGCCTGCAACTAAGGAGGAACTGATAGATTTCGCCTTCCGTTCTGGTGCCCCGATGGAAGTGATTGAAAACCTTCAGGAAATTGAAGACGAAGGTGAGATCTACGAAAGTATAGAAGATATTTGGCCCGATTATCCTAGCAAAGACGATTTTTTCTTCAACGAAGATGAATATTGATGCCATTTGGTAGATTATTCGACAAGACGCCTTATCCGGAATATGAATAGGACAAGTCTCTAGGCTGGGTGTTTTTACCTAAATATTTAAAATAAGGTTCGTGATTGTATTCGCGAACCTTATTTTTTTGGCAAAGAAAACCTCAAAATACAGCTACCAATGTCGCCGCCAGAAATTAATTGGGCAGCCCTGATTTACTACATCCATCCTCTGGGCTCAAAAAATGTCGTTTTTGTCTTTAGGCCGTATTTCTTTTTGCCACTTAAAATCGGTTAAATACATATCAACTGGTTTGGTTGTCTTAATAGGATACATACCCCCCTTAGATTTTGTAGGGAACAATACCGCATCTAGTTTTTTATCCTTAAGGTAGAAGATTATCTTGTCGCTTTCGGCTTTGTTAATTCCATTAAACTTCTCGGCCTCCTTCATAAAGTACAAGACGTTGGCATTTTTTCGAACTTCAATTCTTTGCAATTCCTTTTCCCTGAAATAGGCCGACATGTCTGTTCCGGCAATCTGGTTGTAAAAAATGTCGGTTTCTTGTGATGCGACAAAGGATTTCTCGAAGAACTCCATGTGATCGGGACTACGGTTTTTTGTGTAAAGTACAATCTTAGAGGCCGAAAGCTGATGCTGATCTGACCAAATTATGGGGTCGCGGTGCATTTGAATGATTGAATCTTCATAAAGATATACCAAAGAATCGCAGACCATTTG
>JBDKHP010000214.1:0-3037 GCA_039797645.1 Bacteroidota bacterium | reverse complement strand
TTGCTGTGGGCTACCGCTACTATCCGGGCTAGACCGTGCGCCCACTTTCCAAACCCACGCCGGAAGTACCCTGGGCAAACCTACCAGTTGGCCTACGGCCATGAGTCATTTCGAGCCTACCCAAATATCCCCAACAAACTACCAAAACCAACCGATAAAGCCAACGTAGTTTAACAAATAAACATCAGAATAATCCCCCAGCGAATAGGCTGTAAACCAACTGTAGATAGCTTCATAAACCAGAATGGAATCAATTTGCACAAATACAAAAAAATACACAAAAGGGAGGTGAAAATTTTCAAAACCACAGAAGAATCAGTACATTGGATCAGACCAATAAACAGCCTATGCTTTCGCAACTATTCTCACATTTAGCCCAAATTCCTGGGCCTGAATTTCTGAAATACTATTTCATATTTGGTGTCATTGTGCTATCAACTGCGCGTTTTCTGGCCAAACGCGATCCAACATCGGCCAACGAATCAATAGAACCAACAAAGTTGAGTCCACTTGAATTAGCCACCTTGCGCCAAGGTTCCAAAGGAGCAATTCTTCTAAGTATTTTGTCCTTGTGGCAGCAAAAATTACTCCTAATAACAGGCGAGGGTAAGAAAGCATATTTAGATCGTACCGACAAACAAGCAACTAACTTAAACCTCATAGAATCTGTACTTTGGAAGCTAGTTGAAGCCCCATTTGCATATCGCAAATTGTTTCAGAAACCACAGTTCGAACTTTTAGAAAAGGCAATAGAACCCGTAACGACCAAACTCGAAGATTTGAGACTCATTCCAGATACGCTACTTCGTACACGACACAAACACATCCGACTAATTGCAAGGTTGCTGTTAGTTCTAGTGGGCTTGAGTAAGACATATTTAGGATTGACACACAACCACCCCGTTGGTTTTCTGCTTGTTATGGTACTTGGTTTCTATATCGCGTCGGAATTCTTACTCAGTTACCATACTTTACGCCACACCCAGCTCGGGCGCAAATTATTGAAAGATTCGTCAGTACGCTTCAATTGGTTACGAACCGAACCTTATAAAGCAAGTTTGGCTGTCGATGAAAACCTACTCTATGGCGTAGCAGTATTCGGCTTGAGCAGTTTTGCACTCACTGAGCTTGGGGCTTCACTCTCCGACACAACCCAGCTTGCCAACAGCACTTATATCAATTCGGCCTCATGCGCAGGCTGCGCCACCTCTGATGGAATATCGAGCGGCGGATATAGCGATGGTGATAGCGGTAGCAGCGATGGTGGTTGTAGTGACGGTGGTGGGAGTGGTTGTGGTGGTTGTGGTGATTAATTTATTTGTAAACAATACAGCTTGCCTAAGCCTTATTTTTGACCATTAAATGGTTTAATTCTATCCGCATGAACCCACATCGTAAGAGTCTCTTGATCTTGTAAATATAGTTTTATAAATGCAGCAACCAGATATTTTCCTTCCGCATCGTATTACTTTCCAATGGCATATTACAGACCGTTGTAACTACCGTTGTGCACATTGTTACCAAAAAGATTACACAGATGGCGGACGGACGTTACCCGAAATGATTCACATTCTCGATCAGTTTACCGAATTTGCACAACGTATCCCCAAGACCTCACACAGGCATAACGCACATATAAATTTTACGGGAGGTGAGCCATTTTCGAGGCCCGATTTTCTGGAACTTTTGGCAGAGACAGCGGCCCGGAAGTGTTTTAGTTTTGGAATTCTTTCGAACGGCTTGCTTATGCCAGCACCAGAATTATTGGTACTCCAGAAACTCAAGCCAAGTTTTATTCAGATTAGCTTGGAGGGGGATCGTGCTACAAACGATTCAATTCGTGGTGCCGGAAGTTATGACGATATTACCCATTCAATGCGGGTGTACGAAAAATTAGGGATTCCAGTAGTGGTTTCCTTCACAGCCAACGCGAAGAACTACTTGGAGTTTCCAAAAGTGGTGAAAATTGCCAAAGAATTGAAAGCGACTAAAGTTTGGACTGATAGGTATTTGCCCATGGGAGCAGGCGATTTATTGTCGCTGAATACACCCCAGACCCGTGAATATTTTGCTGATCTCCATGCCCAAACAAACACCTTGTGGTATAAAAAACATTCAAAAACCGTCGTGTCGAGCAATCGTGCGTTGCAGTTTTTGGCTGCTGGTGGGCAACCTTATCGTTGTTCGGCTGGTGAAACGCTTTTGGCAATACTCCCCAATGGCGATGTACTTCCGTGCAGGCGTTTGCCTATTGTTGTGGGCAATATGTTTGGCGATAATCTGTGGGACTTATACCAGACGCATGTGACTTTGCTGGAATTGCGTAAGCCCGATGCTACAGACGAGGCGTGCGCAACTTGTTATTACAAACGTACGTGTAAGGGTGGTTTGAAGTGTTTGGCTTTTGCTCAGACTGGCGATTTTACTGCACGGGATCCAAATTGTTGGTTGTGAGCTTGCTCAATGAAATGTGTTACAAGCAGCAAAAAATCACGTTCCTAGAATTGCTGCTTTCGCCCTGTGTTTTGGGGTGGGTTAAAGTTTCATGGCCTCTGGCCAAAGAAAATTTTTGCCCAGCGTACCTACGGCGTTGCAGACGGAGCAGCCGTCCCAACTAGCCCGGATCGCAGCAAGTAGCCCACAGCAACCTGATGCCGCACACTTTAGCAGAAGATTCAAATTGAAATACTTTGGTGGCCAAGTGTTTGCGTATCCGTTGCGAGGACTACAGCTAAGAGCCGGCAGCCGCCGATTGAAATATTGTTTGGCTACCGCTCCTTATTCTTATTTTTATTTTTTTCGTATTTGTCTTTTTGCTTTGTTGGTTTTTGTAAAAATAAACTCGGGTTGAATGCTACTGCTTTGGCTTATTTTGCACCTATGGGTTTATAGCTTTGTTGGTAGTCTGGCCACTTTTGGGTCTTGTAAGCGTCTGTGGTGATGTAGCTTATGAAGGCTTCGGCGTTGGAAGGCGAGAGGTATTCGTTTACGCGGGTAATGAGCTTGCCTGTTTCGTCGAAGAAGGCAATGGTAGGGA
>JBDKHP010000213.1:0-3828 GCA_039797645.1 Bacteroidota bacterium | reverse complement strand
TTCTGCGAATCCGCCAGCCACAGAACGAATCTTATTATCAGATTACCAAAGAGTTGCATTTTAGCCAGATGCACACCCCGCATAGCAACGAGGTAGAGGAACACTACTGCCGTAGGTGGGTTGCGATAAAAGTACTCGAGGAGGTTGAACGAAAACGACTCAATGGCGAATACGTTGGCACAGAATGTGCAATACAGCGATCGAAATTTTATGGTTCGGAAAATGAATACTTGGTTATATCATTGGGTCGGACTATGATCTCGAAAAAAAACATGAACTACAGCGTGGTAATCGGTTTTATATTAAATAAAGAATTAAAAAAAAGAATTCGTTTTTGGCAGGACAAACAGATTCCATCTGATATTGTGAACGTTACGTGCGAAAGTTGTCCGATATTCGATTGTGAACAAAGAAAAGCAGAACCTTGGCGTATTAAAATGGAACAAAAGAATATACAAATCCGTACAACAATTGAAACATTAAGAAAATAAAGCTCTATTTCACTATCTACTATCTGCATGCACTTTGATCCCCGAAGCTACAACCTTCGGGGATTGTTTTTTTACGATACTCTCGGCTACACAAGCCTATCTTTTTGGGATTGCAACAATTTTTCAATTTCTGGAATATCAAAACGTTTGAGTGCATCCTCAACCTGTTGGGCAAAGATTGCCAATGCATCGTGCTCGTACATTGCTGCCAATTCTTGAGCTTTCTGTAAAAACTGACGTATGGCACGAATTGAGAGGGTATCCATCGCAAGTTCATAGAATGGTCTGATCTTAACAACGATGCGAGTATCAAGCTCTAATTTGCGGTAATCATAAGGCTCGTAGATTGGCGAAGATTCGGTTACAAGGGATTCATTTTCAAGCACATCTGGCTGTACTGTCTGCATAGAAGCCAGACGTATTTGCACTGTGGTTCCTTTTCCGAGCGCACTTTCAATCCAAATAACGCCTTTATTAAGGGTAATAAAATCTTTACACACTACGAGTCCTAGCCCTGTACCATGTTCATTGTCAGTGCCAGGGCTAGAGGTACTGGTTCCTATCTGGAACAATTTGTCTAATACAGTCTCAGAGATTCCCACACCCGTATCTGTTACACAAATTAACCAATGCGGCCATGGGTAATCTGGGTGTGTTGCAACCCATTGAGATGTTGCTGCTATATTGCCGCCTTTAGGGGTATATTTAATAGCATTAGAGACCAAATTTCTGAACACTGTATCGGTAGTATTAAGATCGGCCAATACAAAAGCACCTCTAGGTATTTCATTTTTAAGTTCAATGCCTTTCTTTTCTGCCACGTGTTTGTATAAAGCAAAAGCATCGGCAAATATTGCAGCCAAGTCTATTTCGGCGCGATCTAACTGAAGCCCACCTTTTTGCGATTGCGACCAAGCCAACAAGTTTTGGAGCAATTGGTAAGATTCCTGAGCGGTTTCGGAAATACCCTTCACATATTCGTATTTTTTCTTATCGTCTATTGTATCGAACTGGCGAGTAAGCCGATTTGCATAATTGAGAATCAAACTAAAAGGGTTCTTAAGATCGTGCCCAATTATAGAGAACAGCTTATCTTTTGTAGCATTCAACGCCGTAAGTTCTTTAGCTTTTTGCGTGATGGTAGCTTCTGCTTTTTTTCTATTTTCAATATTTCTACTTATTCCAACAACTTCAACTCCTTCAATGCCACGAACAAAACGGGTAGAGATTTCCACCCAAACCCGCTGCCCGTTCTTACATATTAGCTGAGTTTCATCTACATACTCAGGGAAATCTATATTTTGTTCGATATATACTAAGTAACGCTCTCGAAACCTAGCGAACAATTCGGGCAAATAATCTGGTGCTACGGTTTCTTCAAGACTCAATACAAGAACCTCTTCAGAAGTATATCCTTGCAACTGAAAGGCCGATGGACTTATATACTTAAATCTTAATGTGTTTATATCGAAAACCCAGATAACATCGCTTACATTCTCTGCCAACAACCGATACATCGCTTCACTAGATTGCAGCTGACTATTCGTCTGATCCAAATGCTCGGTTAGCTCTTTAAGTTGGTCTGTTTGCTGTATCAACAACAAATTACTCTCGTGAAGGGCTATATTTTGTTCAATAATTTGGCGTTGGGCATGTTTTTGCGCCGAAATATCGTCTAAGGCAATAAGAATACTCGGCGCAGCATCAATTACGATAATAGAGGTAGAAATAAGAAACGACAAGGTATGCGATTCGCCCTTTCTTAACACCTGAATATCGCATTCCTCTTTGTGAATAGGAAGTTGGGTTTCCTCAGTTACTTTCAGGCTTCTGTAGAGCATACAATTTACACATTCAAACGTACTGCCACAACGGTCGGAAACCAGAACCCTTTTACATTGAATAATCTGGCCTATAAGCATCGTATTTTCTACAAAATACGGACTATTAAATAGTTCAACCCCAGCTTTGTTCATTTTAAGCACCTTAAACACCGTATCGACAATCAGCATAGGCGATGGGGCGTGATCGAAAATATCTTGTAGCTGTTTCTGCAAACGCTCCTGTTCGCGAACCCGCTCTTCGAGTGCCGCATTTGCCTCTTGCAAAGCTAAGTGATTCCGTACTTTGAGTTTAAGGGATGCCTGATCGAATGGTTTTATAATATAATCGTTAGCACCCAGTTCTAACATTTCCTGTATTCGTTCCGATTTTGAAGTCGCACTTAGAACAATCACCGCCGTATGTCTATAATCTGGTCTTTGCCGTAATTCTGCAAGCACATTTGCACCATTTGTATCAGGCAGTTCTAGGTCTAACAGAATAAGCTCAAATTTGTAATTGTCTATTAACTTCAAGGCCTGTTCCCCCAAGGTTGCCATTGTTGTATGGCAACCTTCCTCGCGAAGCATAGACGATAAGTACTTGGCTTGCAAATAATTATCCTCAACAATTAAAATATTCTTCTTCATTATAACATTATTGTGCACCAAGGGCGGTTGCAATAGACCGTAAGTAAAAAAAGAGCGACAACATTTCTTAGCTCAATCCAAATTTAAGATTTTTGCGTGGTCTAACTTTACAAGTTGCGAGATAATTAAAATTAAAATTAAAAAAAACAAAGAAAATATCTCTACCCAAAGACCCAACAAAATATTAACAAAAAATTCAAAAAAATTCAGATCCACAATATCCGATATAAACACACCGCAACCACTATTTGAACCCTTAAACAGCCAATGAAGCACAACCCATACCTGGGCAAACCATTCTTAATTTGCAATGCTCTCATTAGTTTTCGTATTTTCGCAATTCAGATTCATCAATGAAATAACTATCGAATGAAAAGCATACAGATGCGCAAAACAATTCTCATAACCGGTGCTTCTAGCGGAATAGGGAGGGCATGTGCCATTTATTTTCAGCAGCAAGGTTGGCAGGTTGCAGCCACAATGCGCCAACCCGAAAAAGAAACCGAACTAACACGCTTAGCCAACGTAAAACTATATCAGCTCGACGTACAAGACACGATGAGTATCAATACTGCCATCGCACAAGCAATAAAAGATTTTGGAATCATCAATGTTGTACTCAACAACGCAGGATACGGTGCACGTGGCGCTTTCGAAGCATCCACAAGGGAACAATTCGTGCGCCAATTTGACGTAAATGTATTTGGCATTATGTCGGTAACGCAAGCACTCCTTCCACATTTCAGGGAAAATAAAACAGGAATTATCATCAACATATCTTCAATTTTAGGCCGAACATCCTTCCCTTTCTATAGTCTGTACCACGCAAGCAAATGGGCAGTAGAAGGTTTTACCGAAGGCTTACG
>JBDKHP010000212.1:0-3014 GCA_039797645.1 Bacteroidota bacterium | reverse complement strand
GATGCTCTTGAGCGAATCTACTTCTCGTTTCATGGCGATACGCATCAGCGAATCGTGTTGCGTGAGCGAAGCGAGTTGTAGTTCGAGCTTTTTGCGTTTGGTGGTTTCGGTTTTGCTTAGTTCGCCCAATTGACGGCGGAGCAATTCTTTTTGTAAAGAATCGCGGGTATGTGCAGAATCGGCTCGCTGCAACATTACCAAAGCCCGATCTTGTTGTAGCGAATCTTGCTCAGCTTGTATGGTTTGTGCTACTAATAAATTGATACTTAAGTAGCAGAATATTAAATAAATAATAGCTCTATTCATAAGAAAATCGAATGATTTTATGACACGCGTTTACTGGCATTTAAGGTCTCGGGTTTCAACTGTTAAGATACTTATTTTTTGAAAACCTATGGCCTTTTCTGAGTAGATATGCATGGTAAGCAGACGGAATATCATGCGTCCATTGTGGAAGCAAAAGGGTGATGCAGATTCTGTCGGCGTGCGAGAGGATTCCGAGCCACAGAGCTACATAAAAAGGAATGCCTGCTTGGCCAAAACCGATTAAGGAAGTAAATGCTGCCAACAGGCTGAGCCCCCAGAGCTTAGAGAGAAAGGCATGGGTACATGTTTCCTTGCCAAACTTTAGGAAACTCACAACATAAACGGATAGCTCCATCGACAAAATGAGCGCAATTGCCCAGCTGTGTGGGGCGAGTATTTCGGGGTGAAGATGCCAAGAAGCGATCCCGATGGAGAGCCAGAAAACCATGTCGGTTTGGCTGTCGAGTCGGCGGAGGCTGGTGGTGGATTGTTGGAACTTGCGGGCGATGATGCCGTCGAGAATGTCGGAGATTAGCCCCAAATACATGGCCAGTAATATGTATGGGGAGGCGGTTTCGCCCCAGCCAACGGCCATATAAAGGATGCAAGGGGCTGAAAGGAAGCGGAATAAAATTAGGGCTTGGGGGATATTCATCGGTGTTTGTGTGGGTTGAAGTTGGTGTTTTGGCTTGTGTTTGTAGTACCTATCGGGGGAGTTGCGGCTGTGAGTTTAAAAGTATTTGGCTTGAATAATTTGTTGCTCATTGGGTCGCTAGATTTGGGATTGTTCGGGCTAGGTGCTTGCTATGGCGATGGTTCTTCTGGTTGGTTTTTGTTGGTTTGGGGGTGCGAGGCGCAGCATGGCCGCAGGCCAATGTAAAGTATTGGCCCTGGGTAACTACGGCATTACAGATGGAGCTGCCGCTACAACTAGCCCGGATCGCGGCAAGTAGCCCACAGCACGCGCGGAGTGCCCGTTGGTGCTGTGGTTCAATTGAAATACAAGGGCGGCCAACTGATGCCGTACCCGTTGCGAGGACTACTGCTAAGAGCCGGCAGCAGCCGCCTAAAATAGTGTTGGGTCTCCGCTCCAAATCCTTATTTTAATTTTAATTTTCATCCGCTTGGTTTCTGTTTAAATGGGTTTGCTTTCTTGCTACTTTGCGAAGCCCTTTTGGTGGGTGAATGTAACACGATTTTGGTTTACGGGTAACGAAATAAGCCAATGAAAAAAAATAAAGATTAGGAGCGGGCGCAAAACTTTTCAATGTAGCCCCGCTGCCGGCTCTTTGCTTGTAGTCCTCGCAAACGGGAACGAAACCACTTGGCGGCCTTTGTATTTCAGTGAAACATTTGTACAAAAGTTTATTGTATCTGGTTGCTGTGGGCTACCGCTGCGATCCGGGCTAGACCCGTCGTCGGTTTTCCAATTCAACGCCGTAAGTACGCGGGGCTATGCAATCAGTTGGCCGGTGGCCACGAAAAGTTCGGCCAAAATCTTGGATGAAATGAATGCCTCTGAATTAGAATGCTTTCGCTCCTCGGCTTGCTCTTCGGATCTTTCTAATACAAATCGTAATCCTTGTCAGTAGCATCTGTAGTACGGCTGATGTCTATGCGAACGCCCTTTGTTGAGGTCGTTTCGGGGTTGGTATCCTGATGGTTCGGGGGCGTTTTTACCTGTTCCTTGCCTTCGGCATTTGTGCTGAGTGTGTCGATGGTGTGTATTAATTTTGCCACTTGCAGTTTCAAATCTGCGATTCTATCGGTATTATCTGCACGTTCCAGTACGAAAAAATTAATTGAATTCATAAGCCCTTGTGCCTGATTTTCAAGCTGTTCTGCACTGGTAGATAGTTCTTCGGCGGTGGCAGAATTTTGTTGGGTTGTGATATTGAGTTCTTGAACTGCCAAATTCACTTGAGATGAGCTCGACTGTTGTTCGTTGCCCGTAGTAGAAATCTCTTTGATTGATCGGGCTGTTTTTTCCACATTGTCGGCAATTCCGGTGAGTTCATTGCTGAAACCCACAACCCGCTCGGCGTTTGTGCGAATGAGTTCGTCGATTAGTTTTGCGGCTTTGTTGCTGGTTTCGGCAAGTTTTCGTACTTCCAAAGCCACCACGCTAAAGCCTTTGCCCAAAACGCCTGCTCGCCCCGCTTCTATGGCTGCATTAATTGCCAAAAGGTCGGTTTTGTAGGCAATTTCGTTTACAATGGCAATTTTGGACTGAATCTCTGTCATGGCCTGCGCCATATCGGTCATCGTGATGCGTCCTTCAATAATCTGAAATGCAGCCATTTGGGCAATTTCTTGCGCCTGTTCGGAATTCAAAGAATTTTCGCGAATAGAAGCGGCTATTTCTTCGATAGCCGCCGCAATTTCTTCCGTAGAAACGGCTTGAGAATTTGCACCTTTTGCAATATTCTGGGCGACATTACTAATGGCGATGCTTGCATTGGCAAGCTCGTTTGCATTGTGTCGAATATTGGTGATAACTTTTTTCAAAGAATCAATCATGCGTTGGTATGCCATAAATACCTGTGCTATTTCGTCTTTTCCGGAGGTGCTAATCTCCAGATTGAGCTTGCCTTGGGCGAGTAATTCAGAAAAGTTAACCAACTTAGCCAAGGGGCGGGTAATACTTATGCTCACAAAAAAAGATCCCAGTACTACAAAAATAAAAATGGCGATTCCCAATACAATCG
>JBDKHP010000211.1:0-9923 GCA_039797645.1 Bacteroidota bacterium | reverse complement strand
TAGCATGGTGGCGATTCAAAAAATACCCTTCGACTCACGAATAGACACTCAGAATGAAATACTAAATAAGACATTGGAACAGAACGAGCATTTTATGGCATTGTGGGTAAGTTGGGAACTGTCGTACTTAGAGCCAAGCCTAATGCAACATTTTGGCAGACAACGGTATATGTACAAAAAAAATGGGGGCACTATTTCCTTTAGCAACGATGCCTTAGATTTGAGCGGAGAAGAAACTAATAGTACGTACTATCGTGTAAAATTAACAAAAACCGAAGAAGTAACCCCTCCTTTCAGACTTACAGGCAATGTACAAGATTCTATTCTTGTCACAACGATTATGGTTCCGATATTTGTGAACGAACGTTTGGTGGGTGTAACCGGAATAGACGTCGATATGAGTCGCTACGATGGTATATTGTCTCGAGTTCGGCCAGTTGCCATGAGCGAAGTATCTTTACTTGCAAACAATGGAAGCTTTATCGCCAACTCAATGAATTCGTGGCATGGCAAGAACATAGCACTGGCTTACCCAAGCTTTGCCGAACAAGCAAACGCAATAGAAAAAATCAAAAGTGGTAAAGAGTTTTCGGGGTATTACTCCGAACAAAATATCGAGTATTTTTACAATGTAACGCCCATCAGATTTGGAAATCAGCGGACGCCTTGGTCGTTATTGATACGCGTCCCCTCGAGTTCGTTGAGTAGCAAAGCCAAAGAAAGTCTCTATTTTGCCCTTTTTGTGGGACTTATCGGCTTGAGTTTGTTGGCGATTGTAATTACAATAATTGCAACCTATATCAGCAAACCACTCAAGCAAATGTCGCATAAGCTTAAGCAAATAGAACAAGGCGTGTTTCACGTAGGCGACAAACTGGCGGTAAAATCGAAAGACGAATTGGGGCTTGTGGCCATTTCGGTAAACACACTTATCGATACACTTAACAGTACTGCCGAATTTGCCACACGCATTGGAAAAGGCGAACTGGATGCAAAATATCAGTTACTCAGCCCTCAGGATCGGTTGGGAAAAGCACTACTCGAAATGCAATCGAACCTACAACATGCCAAAACCGAGGAAGAAACCCGCAAAGAAAACGAAGTTCAGCAGAATTGGATTCAGCGAGGAATTGCTGATTCTGGTGTTATTTTGCGTCAAAATGCAGAGAGTATCGAAGATTTTGGGTTCGACATCGTTCGGTTTCTGGTGAAATACACAGATATGAACCAAGGTGCATTCTTTTATATCAACGATTTCGACCCAGCCGACCCACATATCACCATGGGCGCTGCGTATGCTTATGACAAGCGCCGGATTAAACACCGAAGAATAGAAATGCAAGAAGGAATCGTAGCAAGAACAATTCACGAACGAGAAACGATCTATATGACAAATGTGCCCGAATCGTACTTCAAAATTACGTCGGGTGTGGGCGAACGCCTTCCTAAATCCATAATCCTTTTACCACTTATTTTCGAGAACGAAGTATTTGGGGTGATAGAATTGGCATCGTTCGAAGAAATAGAGAGCTACAAAATCTATTTTCTCGAACAACTGGCCGAAAGAACCGCCGCATTTTTGGCGAGTTTGAAACGAAACCTGAAAAATAAGATTTTGCTCGATAAATCTCGAAACGAAATTGACGAATTGCGCAAACAAGAACACAAAATGTCGCGTTTGTACCGAGAAGCAAGCCTCGAATTACACGATACCAAACTCGCTCTTTGGGATGCAAACCTCATGGCCAATAGTGTTCAAAATATTTTAGGTATCGCCTGGTACAATTTTGACGGTGCGCTCACCAAAGCAAACGACACCTACCGCGAAATGTTTTCAGTAACTGAAGTACTCGAATACAAACACGTAACACTCGACGGAATAAGGCCAGAAGAAATTGAAAATCAGCCTTTTTGGGACAAGTTGCGTAAGGGAATCAAACAAAAACGCCATGGATTTGTAAAAGTAAAAGAATACACCCTCTTTTACGAAGAGACCCTAAGTCCGGTTTTTGACGAAAAAGGAATCGTAATTTCCTTTATCTCGGTTTGTATCGACATTACGGAGTATGTGTCCAATCAGGCAAAAAACAACCGATAGCATTTACTCCCCAAGGACAAACCATTGAAGCTTGCAACACCCAGCCCCCGTAAACTAAACGCAGAAAAACAAAGCACAAACTTGGCCAAGCGCAAGGACTATCTTCAGAAATAATGCACCACACCAAGGCGCACACTGTAACCATAATTTTTATTGGTATTCACCTCTTTCATGAAACGCGTACCATTCTGATAATCAGTCTCAAATCTAAAAATATTGTACAACGGATAATGCACCAGACCCGTTAGCCGCAAACCCAAGGTACCATACCGAAACGCAAGTTGCATCCCCGTATGCGGCACTACCCAAAACGGATTCTCCACAAACACCTCAGCACGTTTTGCGGGATACACAGCTTGGGGTTGTTGCAGCCCAACGAGTATATTAAGACTCCCGCCAAGGGTACAGTTAAGCTGTACATGATCCCATAGTATGCTGATTATGCGACCGTTAAATTCAACAGGAATATGCGTAGATAAAATCGCAGTATTCTGCCGATTATAGAATATACCTGTAAGCAGACTGTATCTCGAATCGTCCCATTGACGCTCATAACTCAATCCCGCACAAAAACTTGTGGGCACCATCGCCATATTCAACACATTCCCTAGCAATTTGTCACGAGGAGTTAAAACTCGAACAGTCCCGAATTCGAAACCTAAATTCTGAGATTGAGCCACGACAAAAAAATCACAAAAAACAACAAAGACACAAAAAACAAGGCATTTCTTTACATATCGGAAAAACATTCAGGTCAAATTTTGGGTGAACAAACACGAAAACTTCGCGAAAACAAAACAATTGAGCCAATCCTTTCGCTCATAAGCGCATGACCCAAACGCCGCAAATGTACTAATTTTCAGTTTAAATAGGGTAAGCCCAAGATACTGAGCAATAATCTGCACAACCCTAGTGCAAAATAAAACAAAACAATGCCCAAAATAATAAGGAGCGGGAACAAAACTTTTCAAATAAGCCCCGCTGCCGGCTATCCGCTTGTAGTCCTCGCGTTCGGGAACGAAATCAACTGGAAACCATTGTATTTCAGTCGAATAGCATCAGCTTGCTGGCACCACATCACACCGCTGTGGGCTACCGCTACTATCCGGGCTAGACCGTGCGGCTTTTTTTCAATCCCACGCCGTAGCTACGCGGGGCAAACACTTTCCTTTGGCCTACGGCCATGTGGCGTCAACGCACTCCAAGCCTACGGCTTGGCTGTAAAGCAACAAAGTAACGATTAGTGGTTAATGACAAATTCATTAACCATTCACCATTAACCATTCACCATTAACCATTAATAATTACTTATTCCATGGTATAAACGCCACCTTTATTGCAAAACCACAATTTGTTGTTTTTGTCAAGTTTTATATGCTCAATATCATTAATCGGTAGTTGACGGGGCAAGTAGCGCGTAATATTGTCGTTTTCGATTTTTACGATACCATTCGCTGTGGTTACCCAAATGCAATTATTCGTTGCAACCGCAATATGAGATATTGCATTATCGCCCAGATCTGTACCCAGCGAACGAATTTTTGGAGTGGCAGTACCAGATACTAACAAACCTCGCACTGTAATGCCACAATACACATTAAGACTAGCATCGGAGGTAAAACATCTGACAGAATCGCAGGGGTAGCCCATTATACTTTCTAGTGGTTTTACCGAATTACCATCGAATGTAAAACGTGTATTATCGTCATTAGTAATAAGAATATAGTTCGGATCTAAGGGGTGTTTACATAGATTGTTAATATTGCCTACCTCTAGTGGCACGCCGAAATAATAGACACTCCAATCCGAACCATTGTAAGTATATAATCCATTTATGGTACTAACTACTACTTGGTTATTATTATCGACAGTTATAGCGGTGGGTTGAGATAGAACCTTTACAGCTGGTGTGGATGGTTTATGTATCACGAACTTACTGCCATTGAACTGTAAAATGCTGGCTTTATCGGTAATACACCAAACATCGCCATTGGCGTCAGTGGCAACTCTGGTCACGGTATCGCAACCCATGCCTTGGGCGCGTTTATATACTGTTGTCGTGTTCCCGTCAAGTTTCACAAGCCCATCAGTGGTGGCAAACCACTTTATATTATTGACATCTATGGCCATATCGAGTATGTAACCATCCGTTGCAATAGCATCCACTTTTTGATAATGCACGTCGTTAAAATCGCTTTCTTTATCACATGCAGCGAATGCAATTAGAAAAGCCACAAATAACATTTGTACCTGTAATTTCTTTAGATTCTTCATTTTTTGGAGGTAAGTTATGGTTAATTGTTAAAGCCAGATGCACCTTTTAATCTACATAAATATGGCTGTATCGATTGATCAATTTCAATTCTTGTTGTATTTACAGTTACCGTAGCGGTATTGAACGTAACAATAATCGGGTAATAGCCTGTGATTTTCAGCAGATAATGTAAATCGTATAGTAATCCGATACTAACATTGAGCTAAAGTAATACTCGTTACGGATTTTGCAAGTCAGATTGGATAACCCAGTCGTTTGAATGTGAATTCCAGTCGTTTGAATGTGAATTCGTGCAGTGGGTTGTTTCGCAAACGATCGTTGTTGCGGGTGAATATGATCTCTGGTTGCTTAATTCGACGTATCGCTATTTGATGCGACCTGTGGTTTTGGGTCTGTGTTCGATTGTGTATTTATTTCAGCCGAAAAGTGAACCAGCATTTCAATTGAATCGTGTACCTGTTGGTGGGTAATTGTTCTGCTTTGTCTTTGGTTGTGGCTTCTGAGCCAAGCCGTAGGCTTGGCGTGCGTTGACGCCGCATGGCCGTAGGCCAACTGAAAGTGTTTGCCCAGCCAACCTACGGCGTTACAAACGAAGCTGCGGCTACAACTAGCCCGGATAGTAGCGGTAGCCCACAGCGGTGTGATGCGGCGGCAGCTATCAGACGCTATTCGTTTGAAATACAAAGGCTTCCTGTTGGTTTCGTTCCCGTACGCGAGGACTACAAGCGGATAGCCGGTAGCAGCCGTATATAAGTAATGTTTCGCTCCCGCTCCAAATCCTTTTTTTTATTTTTAATTCCTTTGTTTTCAGCGCTTTGAATCGTTTCTGAATTAAATGCCTTGATTTTTAATAGCTCTTTTTTTATACATGATCATCGTTGAAACTGCCTTTAGGGCTTTAAATAAACATGGTGGAGCTTAAAAAACGAAATGGTTGTGACGCTATTCGCTGTCGGAATTTGTACTTTCGTACCCCATGAAAAAAATATAATGAGCGAACTTCTGTTTCTATGTATCGGCTTCGTAGCGGGAGCTCTTATCGTATGGTTCTGGGCTCAAGCCCAACAAAACCTTGCACTTAAATTGCACGAAAGCGAAATTCAACAAGCTGCAAACGAAGAAAGACAAGCCGAAGAGAGCAAACTTACCGACCTTCGCGAACTGCTTATGGCCGAAAAGGAGCTTCGGATTCGCGCTCAAGAGAAGCTCAATGCGGCCAACGCCCAAACGCACGAAAGTGAAAAATACCTGATTGAAACCTTTCGGAATTTGGCCAACGAGGCGATAGACCACAACAGCAGTTCGTTTCTGCGTCTGGCTAACCAAGTGATGGAAAAGCAAATACAACAGGCAAAGTCTGGTTTCGATCAGCGATCTGACGCTTTGGGGCTGCTCATAAAACCGATACACGAGGCGATTGCGAAACAACAAGAGGCTGTGCAGAAATTGGCCACCAGCAACAGCCAAACTTTTGGCAGCTTGAGTACGTATCTGCAAGAACTCAATCTGAGCCACAAGGCGCTGCAAAAGGAAACGGGTTCGTTGGTGTCGGCGCTAAAATCGCCCAAAGTACGGGGGCGTTGGGGAGAAATCGGGCTTCGTAGAATCGTAGAATTTTCGGGACTCACGAAATACTGTCATTTCGACGAACAGGTAAATTACCGCGTGGAAGATGGTAGCAAACGTCCTGATATGACGATACATCTCCCTGGTAATAAACACATTGTTGTCGATTCGAAAGCGCCGCTTAATGCCTACCTCGAAGCGATAGAAAACCCCGACGAAACCCAACAACAGGAGGCTCTTTTGCGCCATAGCCGCGCGGTGGCCACCCACATGAAAGACCTCGGCAGTAAAGCTTACTGGGCAGAACTTGGCGATTCGGTAGATTTTGTGGTTCTATATATAGAGGTAGAACCTGCATTCGGCGCGGCATTGGCCATAAACCCCAATCTTGTGGCCGATGGCATTGCAAACCGCGTGGTGTTTGCGACGCCTACAACCCTCATCGCGATGCTGCAAACCGTCGCATTTACGTGGAAACAACATGAAGCTGGCGAAAACGCCATGCAAATTTGGCGCAACGCACAAGAACTGTACGAACGCATCGCAGTTTTTGCCGACCATATTCGCAAAATGGGCGGATCGCTCAAACAAATGGTGAGTAGCTATAACCAAGCAATTGGCTCGTGGGAAGGTCGTGTATTACCAAGCATTCGGAAGCTGGAGGAGCTTGGCGCGAAAACAGAAAAAAAGATGGTCGAAGATTTGGAACAGCTCGAAATAAACCCGCGCGAACTAAAAGAAGAGTAAGGGCAACAGCCGTCTGGGGCGTTTGAAACTGAGATAAAACCACATTACAAACATATAAGATGTAACAAGTATTAACTATAAACTATCAACTAAAACAATTACATTTGCAGCGTAACAGACAATAATAAAACGATTTCTGAAGAGAAATACACGCATTATGGCATTGAATAAGGAAACATTACAACAATGGCGGAATAAATATTTGATTATCGTGTACGATAGCGACACGCTAAAAGAATATTTCAAATTTAAAATGTCTAAGCTTAATATCGCAACATTGCTGATTCTAGCACTGCTATTTGCTGGAATGACTTGGTTCTTTTTATTCAAATACTCTTTCTTCAGAGACCTTATTGGGTATCAGTCCGACCCTGAAATGAAACGCAGTATTGTGTACAATGCAGAAAGAATGGACTCGCTCGAAGCACAAATAAGAATAAGAGACCAGTACTACGATAACTTAAAACGAATTATTCGGGGCGAGGTTCCCGTGGATAAACCGTCTAAAGTAAATGCTCAGGCTTTGGAATATGAGCAAATAGAGTTTGCAAAATCGAAACATGATTCGGTGCTTCGTAAACAGATTGAAGACGAAGAACAGCTTAACCTGTCGTTTGTTGATGGCGAAAACCGTTCGACAAACTCACTTCAGAGCCTTCATTTTTTTGTGCCCATAAGAGGTATTATAACCAATGCCTTTAATGCAGGCCAAGGTCATTTGGGTATTGATATTGTTGCGGAAGCGAACAAACCAATTTTATCGACATTGGCTGGTACGGTGGTGTATGCAGATTGGTCTATGGAAACGGGTTATGTAATTGAAATACAACACGAGAACAACCTTATTTCGTTTTACAAACACAATTCGTCTTTACTCAAAAAAGTTGGCGACCGTGTGAAGGCAGGAGAAAGTATCGCAATTATTGGTAATTCAGGTGAACTTACAACGGGACCTCATCTTCATTTCGAGATTTGGATGAACGGGGTCGCTATTAATCCCGAAAATTACGTCGTGTTTTAAAGGGGTGAACCTTGCACCAAATTCCTATTTTTTGCGTATCAAGATAAGTGATGAAAAAAAAACGTATTGCTATATTGGGGTCAACGGGGTCGATAGGAACACAAACCCTTGAGGTAATTGACAACCATCCCGAACTTTTTGAGGTAGAGGTACTTACGGCAGGTTCTAACAGTGCGCTTCTGATAGCCCAGGCACGCAGGTACGTACCCAACGCCGTGGTTATTGCTAACGAAAGCGAGTACCTTACCGTAAAGACAGCTCTCGAAGATTTGCCTATTAAGGTTTTTGCAGGCCTAAAGTCTATCGAAGATATTGTGACGATGGATGGTATTGATACCGTGCTCACTGCGATGGTCGGTTATGCGGGTCTCCTCCCAACAATTGCAGCCATAAAAGCTGGGAAACGTATTGCCTTGGCAAACAAAGAGACGCTAGTTGTGGCGGGTGCGCTGATTAAAGACCTGGTGGCAAAATACAAGGCCGAAATTATCCCCGTAGATTCTGAGCACTCAGCTATATTTCAGTGCCTTGTGGGCGAAATGCACAACCCTATCGAAAAAATTTGCCTCACTGCTTCTGGTGGGCCATTTCGTGGCAAACGTCTCGAAGATCTCTTGCAGGTTGGCAAAGCACAAGCACTAAAGCATCCGAACTGGGTAATGGGGGCAAAAATCACGATTGATTCGGCCAGCCTTATGAATAAAGGTCTGGAAGCAATTGAGGCAAAGTGGCTTTTCGATGTGACACCCGAGCAGATTGAAGTGGTGGTACACCCACAGTCTATCATCCATTCTGTGGTGCAGTTTACAGATGGATCTATGAAGGCGCAGTTGGGACTGCCCGATATGAAGCTGCCGATACAATATGCACTTGCCTACCCGCAACGAATCTTCTCGCCAATGCCACGTTTCGATTTTTTTGCGCAACAATCGCTTACTTTCGAGAAGCCCGATCTGGAAACTTTCCGAAATTTAGCACTGGCTTTTGAGGCGATGAAACGCGCTGGAAACATGCCCTGTGTGCTTAATGCTGCAAACGAAGTGGTCGTAGCTGCTTTTCTGGCCGACAAACTTACTTTTACACAAATGCCCGAACGTATAGAGAAAGCTCTGGCGAATATTGCTTACATTGCCACGCCTACTTTAGACGATTATATACAAACCGATACAATTACTCGCAATTACGTAGAATCTATTATTTAAGACTTATAGAAATGGATATTTTAATACGATTAGGTCAACTTTTTCTGGCACTTTCCATCTTGGTTATTTTGCATGAATTTGGCCATTTTTTCTTCGCGAAATTATTTAAAACGAGAGTCGAAAAGTTTTATCTCTTTTTCGATCCCTGGTTTTCGTTGATTAAATTTAAAAGAGGTGATACCGAATATGGTATCGGCTGGTTGCCACTGGGTGGTTACGTGAAGATTTCGGGTATGATAGACGAGTCGATGGACAAAGAACAATTGGCAAAGCCAGCTGAACCTTGGGAATTTCGGGCAAAACCAGCTTGGCAGCGTTTGCTCATTATGACTGGTGGGGTACTCGTAAATTTCCTACTCGCTTTTGTAATCTATATTTTGAGTTTATACTCCTTCGGCGAAGAGTATTTACCAACATCTCAGGCGAAGGATGGTATATATATTGAAGGTGCACTTAAGGATATTGGTTTCCAAAATGGCGATCAAATTGTGGCTATTGACGGAAAACCTGTTACCGATGTGTTCCAGAAAATCAAACACGATATACTTTTCAGCAAAGACAGACATATAGAGTTTGTGCGCGACGGCCAAAAGATGGATCTGAATATTTCTGATGCACAGATTTCTGAATTAATTGCCGAAAAACGCGATGGCATTTTTGCACCTCGTTTGCCATTTTTTGTTGGTTCGTTTGCTGGTGGTTCATTGGCTCAAAAAGCCGGACTCAAAGAGAATGATAAACTTACGGGTATTAACGACAAAACACTTCGCTTTTTTGATGAGTTTGTCTCTGAATTGCAAGGACTCAAAAGCCAAAAAATTGTCCTGCATTTTGAGCGCGAAAATAAACCCATGCAAATAGATGTACAACTCGACGATACAGGTAAAATTGGCGTTGCCCCACAAAGCGATTTGAGTAAATTGTTTACCCTCGCGAAAAAAGATTATGGTTTGGTGCAGTCTATACCCGCAGGTATTACGCGTGGAGTAGAGAGTATTGATTCTTATCTGAGCC
>JBDKHP010000210.1:0-4298 GCA_039797645.1 Bacteroidota bacterium | reverse complement strand
CGTAAACCAGGCATGAGCCGCGACGATTTAATTCAAGTAAACGCAGGTATCGTAACAAGCGTTACCGAGCAAGTAGTAAAATACTCGCCCAATACGATTATCATCGTGGTATCCAACCCATTAGATGTAATGTCGTATGCTGCTTTCAAAACATCTGGTTTCTCTAAAACCAAAGTATTTGGTATGGCTGGTATCTTAGATACCGCACGTTATCGTTCTTTCATTGCAGAGAAGTTAGCGTGTTCACCAAAAGACATTTCTGCCCTTTTGTTGGGTGGCCACGGCGACACGATGGTGCCACTACCACGCTACACTACAGTTGGTGGTATCCCCGTTGAGGAATTATTAGACAAAGAAACCCTTGATGCAATTGCAGAACGCGCAAAATTTGGCGGTGGCGAATTGGTGAAACTTATGGGTACATCGGCATGGTACGCACCAGGAGCTGCGGCTGCACAAATGGTTGAATCAATTGCACTCGACCAGAAACGCATTCTGCCTGTATGCGCTTGGTTAGAAGGTGAATACGGCCAAAAAGAAGTATTCTTGGGCGTTCCAGTTGTTCTGGGCAAAAACGGTATCGAAAGTATTATCGAAGTTGCACTGAACGATGCAGAAAAAGCATTACTTGAATCGTCATCAGCAGCCGTGAAATCTGTGATGGACGTTTACGACGCTATGCAAGCTTAATCCCCCTTCGCGGACAATATTCAGAGGCAGTTTTCCTTAATTTCAAGGAAAACTGCCTTTTTTGATTTGCTCAGCTTTGCGACAAATATATCGTCGTACTTTTTAGCATTCCTGGCTTCTCGGCAAGCCGAAGGCTTGGGGTACGATAAGGCTACATGGCCGTAGGCCAAAGAAAGGGTTTGCCCAGCGTACCTACGGCGTTACAAAGGATGCTGCCGATCGGTCTAGCCCGGATAGTAGCGGTAGCCCACAGCTGGCGAACGGAAGTATCAGTTAATGACGGGGTTGGATTGGAAAATAAAGGCAGCCTAATGACAACGTACCCTCCAGCGAGGACTACAAGCGGATAGCCGGCAGCCGCCGTATATAAGTACTGTTTCGTTCCCGCTCCAAATCCTTATTTTTTTCTTCTTGCTTTCGGGTGGGTTTGTATTTTAATGTCTTGAATTTATTGTGGTGGGTTTTGTCGTAACTTTCTTGTTGTCAGTTAGTTTATTGTTGTGTTGGCTGGGTTTGGATGGATTTTGTGGTTTGTTCCTTAAATTTAGGTGCGATATTTCAAAAAAAAAATTAGCTTCGTATTCGCATACAGCACCGCACACAGGCTTTCGTAACCCTAGAATTTTGAAAGATCGGTACCCGCTCTACATTTCCGAATATTTTGCGCATTATTGAGATTCCTGAAAACTTGTGCTTTGTTGTAGCCAATTAAATTTTGAAACTAATGAATCAGACTACTGAATTTCTTCAAGCTATTGAGATTGAAAAGCGTTTTTCGAATCATTTGGCGCTCAATAAATTGAGTATCTCGGTGCCCAAAGGGAAGGTGTTTGGTTTGCTTGGCCCGAATGGTGCTGGTAAAACGACGCTTATCCGAATTATCAATCAGATTACGGCGCCTGATAGTGGGGAGTTGTTCTTCGACGGACAGAGGCTCCAACCGTCGCATATTTCGCGTATTGGCTACTTGCCTGAAGAGCGGGGGTTGTATAAGAAAATGAAGGTTGGGGAACAGGCTATTTATTTGGCCCGGCTGAAGGGACTGAGCCGGGCGGATTCGATTGCACGCCTGCACTTTTGGTTTGAGAAGTTCGAGATTCTGCCTTGGTGGAACAGGAAGGTGGAGGAGCTCTCGAAGGGGATGCAGCAGAAGGTGCAATTTATTGTTACGGTGCTACATAAGCCTGAATTGTTGATCTTCGATGAGCCTTTTAGTGGCTTCGATCCGATTAATTCGGAACTGCTGAAACGCGAGATTTTGCAACTGAGGGAAGAGGGGGCGACGATTATTTTTTCGACGCACAATATGTCGAGCGTGGAGGAGGTTTGCGATAGTATTGCGCTGATTCATAATGCAGAGAAAGTGCTCGATGGGTCGATAGATGCGATTCGGAAACAATATAGCATGGGCTCGTTTGAGGTTCATTTTCAGGGGAGTATCAACAAAACGCAATTGGCGCTTACGGCAGATTATTCTATTAAATCGCTCGATTGGGACGGAAAACTCACGAAAGTGATTTTGCAGCTTCATACGCCGGTTGGCTCGAATTCGCTGTTGAGCCAAATGCTTCATTTAGGGCATGTTAGCTATTTCGCGGAACGCATTGCGAGTATGCACGAGATATTTATCCACGCGGTGAATCAGGCAAACGAACAAACATCAATTCCCAAATTATAAGCTATGAGTAAAATTTCCTTAATTATAGAACGCGAGTATCTGACGCGGGTACGCAAGAAGTCGTTCATTGTTATGTCTATAGTGGGGCCATTGCTTATTGTGGCGCTTTATGCGATTCCGATTTGGTTGGCTTTGTCGGAGACGAACTCGAAAAAACAGATCGGGGTGATTGACAATGTGGGTGAATTCAAAACGATCTTGGCAAATACGTCGAACCTTGAGTTTGTGTTTCTTCGGGGCGAAACTGACACGCTGAAGAAGGTGTTTTTCGACCAGCAGAATTTCGATGCGCTGATGTATCGCGAACGCCAGGCGCCTTTCAGCGAAAAGGGCATTGTGTTGACTACGGTGAATCAGATGAGTATCGACCTTGAAAATGAAATCGAGACGGAGCTTTCGCACGGTATCGAACGTTATAAAATGAACAAATTGGGCGTTCGGCAGGCCACACTGGATTCGCTACGTACCAATGTGCATCTGGATACACGCAAGGCCAACAGTCAGGGTCGGGAAACAGCAACATCCAAAGAACTTGAAGTTATTCTGGGCTTTGTGCTGGCATTTTTCATCTACTTCATCATATTTATGTATGGTTCGCAGGTAATGCGGGGTGTAATCGAAGAAAAAACGAGCAGAATTATTGAAGTGATTATCTCTTCGGTGCGTCCGTTTGAGCTCATGATGGGTAAAATACTTGGTGTGGCTTTGGTGGTGCTCACCCAAATTGTAATTTGGGGTGTGCTGAGTACTGTAATTATCAGTACAATAAGCGTTTTTGTGGGTAATGTTTCGCCGGAGATTATTGCTACGACATCGCAAGTCCCGAACGTCGATATGAACCATCTCGCTGAAACACCGTTGGCCAATCACATTTTCGAATCGTTTCTGAATCTGAACCTGCCGATGATTATCTTCGGCTTCGTGTTTTACTTCATTGGGGGCTACCTCACTTATGCTGCATTGTTTGCAGCAATTGGGTCGGCGGTCGATAACGAAACTGATACCCAACAGTTTATACTGCCAATTTCTATGCCCATGATACTGTCGTTCGTGGTGGCCTCGCAAATAATGCGCGATCCGGATGGAAGTTTGGCATTTTGGCTGTCGATAATTCCCTTTACCTCGCCCATTGCGATGATTGTAAGGCTGCCACAAAACCCACCGATGTGGCAACTCGCGCTTTCGATGGTCTTGCTCGTGGTGTCGTTTATTGGTACAACATGGATGGCTTCGAAAATCTACCGCGTGGGGATACTCATGTACGGCAAAAAAACAACCTACAAAGAACTCTGGAAATGGATGTGGTACAAGGTGTAAGAATATATTTCCACAAATGAGAAAATGCTATGCTACTGAATCAATCGTGGCATCAGCTTCGTACAATACTAAAGCAGCCCTGTTTGCCATTTGCAAGCAGGGCTGCTTTCACTAAACCAACACGAATGCACTTACTTGCACAAATAGAAGCCATCGCCAATAGGCTACTAAAGCCTTTACCGGGCATTGCTGGGCAGCAACGACATGCCTCGCCCGAACGCTTGCCGCTAATGCAAGTACCCGAGGGAGTATGCCCTAGGGAGAGTGCTGTACTCATTGCTCTATTCGAGTTTAAGTCGGAATTATGCACCTTGCTCTTTCGCCGAACACCCGACAACAGCCCCCACAGCGGACAAATATCATTCCCCGGTGGAAAGCAAGAAACCACCGACAACAACTTGTTGCACACCGCACTACGCGAGGCCGAAGAAGAAGTTGGAATACCGCAAGATTGCCCCAAAATTCTCGGCAAGCTCAGCCCTTTGTACATTCCAGTAAGCAATTTCAGAGTTTTGCCAGTAATTGCCCATCTGGAATTTCTGCCCGTATTCAAGCCCAACCCCACAGAAGTTTCAGAAATTCTCATCGTGCCACTCGCCCAATTGTTCGACAC
>JBDKHP010000209.1:0-4474 GCA_039797645.1 Bacteroidota bacterium | reverse complement strand
CAAATCGACAGCAGAATTCTTTCCAAAAAAAGACAGAGCCTTTGCCACAAGTATTTTCAATGCAGGTGCCACAGTTGGTGCCTTGGCAGCACCCGTTACAATACCCGTAATTGCCTCCCATTGGGGCTGGGAAATGTCGTTTATAATTATCGGGGCACTCGGATTTGTATGGATGGGATTTTGGGTATTCATGTACAAAAAACCCGAAGAACACCCATTGGTAAACGAAGCCGAACTAACTTACATACAGCAAGATGCCGCAGCAGACAACCTAAATTCTACAGGCCGAAAAATGAGCTTTATGGAGAGCTTTAGATACAAACAAACATGGGCATTTGCTTTGGGTAAATTCATGACAGATGGAGTATGGTGGTTCTATCTTTTTTGGACACCAGCCTACCTTAGCGACGTGTACGGACTCTCATCAGACGAATCAATGGCCCAAATTCTAATTTTCGTACTATATGCAATTACACTACTGTCTATAATAGGCGGTTGGTTACCCTCCTATTTCGTAGATAAAAAAGGCATGAACCCCTACGCTGGCCGAATGCGCTCCATGCTAATATTCGCATTTTTCCCCTTGCTCGCACTATTGGCACAGCCCCTAGGATATTACTCCTACTGGTTTCCAGTAATCATCATAGGCATTGCCGGAGCCGCACACCAAGCATGGTCTGCAAATATTTTTTCTACAATTGGCGATATGTTCCCAAAATCTGCAATTGCGACAATCACCGGAATTGGTGGTATGGCCGGAGGTATCGGTTCCACAATTATCAACAAAGGCTCCGGGTTTTTGTTCGACTTTGCATCCGGGACAACCCTCATCGACGGCAAAGAAGTAGTAATGACACGTACCATGTTGGCTCAGAGTGCCCAGTACGTCAATCAACCCCTCAAACTTTTCGGTTTTGAAGGAATTGAATCCGGGTATTTTATCATCTTCTCCGTTTGTGCCGTAGCCTATCTTATAGGCTGGGGAATAATGAAGACACTCGTACCCAAATATGCCCCAATAAAAATCTAATCTCAAATACAACAACGGCGACCAAAACTTACGGTCGCCGTTTTTTTTTCGACAAGGTGTACAAACACGCACTCCCTCGAATAAAAAAATCAGCACGGTATCCTCTCCGCAAAACCAAAAAAAACACATAGGGCCACTTCTCACAATCGCAGTGTTCAATCTACTGAACAATAATACGGACGCATTTCGACAATCTAATACCCTTCAAAAAGCATCCGAAAGCCAATACAAAAAAAAATAAGGATAAGGAGCTGTAGCCCAACAATATTTGTAAGGGCGGCTACCGGCTATCCGCTTGTAGTCCTCGCGTTCGGGTACGAAATCAACTGGAAGCCTTTGTATTTCAAACGTATAGCGTCAGATTGCTGCCGCCGCATCACACCGCTGTGGGCTACCGCTACTATCCGGGCTAGACCCATCGGCAGCACCATTTGTAACGCCGTAGGTTTGCTGGGCAAGCACTTTACTTTGGCCTGCGGCCATGAAGCCTCTACGACAAACAAGCCTCCAGCATACCTAGTAGCCCCGATGTCCCTAACTGTATATAATAACCGAAAACTACCCCATTTGAATCGAAAAGTGTTCCAATTATTATCGCCAAACAACTCTTCTTCAATTATTTCCACAAACCGACTTTAACCCGAAGTTCTTATTACTGAAAAGTACAACAAGAATCTGCTTCATTACTCAGATTCCAAAAAGTAAAAGCTGTTTGATAAGACGACACACTAAGTTATGCGACAAAAATTGTGTCGTACTTTTCAGTATTCCTTGCGTCTAGGCAAGCCGTAGGCTTGGAGTACGATAACGCCACATGGCCACAGGCCAAAGTAAAGTATTGGCCCCGCGTACCTACGGCGTTACAAACGGTGCTGCCGATGGGTCTAGCCCGGATAGTAGCGGTAGCCCACAGCTTTTTGGGGCGACGAATGACGAGGTGTCAGCAAACTGATTCTTTTGGAGCGATGCACAGTTGTACCCAGTTGATTTCGCCCAAAAAGCGAGGACTACAAGCGGATAGCCGGCAGCAGCCACGTATAAGTAATGTTTCGCTCCCGCTCCTTATTTTTATTTTTTATTTTTTTCTATCGGCTATGGGTATGAAAAAGCCACATCGCTTTGGCGGCAATGTGGCAGTAGGGAATTAATTCCAGATTTTCTGGGCTTAGGCGAGTACGTACTGGGCAATGAGGTCGCCAAGTTCTTGTGTACCTAGGTAGTTATCTTTGTTGATGTCGATGCTTACTTTACCTTCGTCGAGGGCTTTTAATACGGCTTGGCGTACGGTTTCGGCAGCGTGGGGAAGTTCGAAATGATCGAGCATCATGGCTGCTGAAAGTATTGTACCAAAGGGGTTTGCGATATTTTTGCCAGCAGCTTGTGGGTACGAACCGTGAATTGGCTCGAACATTCCGATGCTGTCGCCGATGGAGGCTGAAGGGAGTAAACCGATTGAACCGGTAATTACGGAGGCTTCGTCGGTGAGGATGTCGCCAAACATATTTTCGGTAAGCATTACGTCGAATTGCGCAGGGTTGAGGATAATTTGCATCGCTGCATTATCGACAAACATGGTGCTGAGCGTTACTTCGGGATAGTCGGCGGCAATTTTTTGTACACGTTCGCGCCATAGTCTGGATGTTTCGAGTACGTTGGCTTTGTCCACAAGGCAAAGTTTTTTGCTGCGTTGTTGTGCGGCTTGGAAGGCGAGGATGGCGATACGATCTACTTCTTCGGCGTTGTATTCTATGCGGTCGTAGGCTCCGTTGTTTTCGGGTGTGCGGCCTTTTGCGCCGAAATATGCTCCGCCTGTAAGTTCGCGATATACTACAAAATCTACACCTTGTATGCGCTCTTCGCGTAGGGGCGAGTAAGGGTAAAGTACTTTGTAGGTGGCTATTGGACGGATGTTTGCGTACAGCCCGAAGGTTTTGCGCAAACGTAAAAGGCCTTGCTCGGGGCGAACTTTGGCACTTGGGTCGTTGTCGTATTTGGGTGCACCCACGGCTCCTAATAGGATTCCGTCGCTGGCCCAGCACTTTTCTACGGTCTCGGCAGGGAGTGGGTCGCCTGTGGCATCGATGGCTGCTGCGCCGATGAGGGCGTGCTCGAAGCTGAACTCAAATTCGTATTTTGTGGCTATGGCTTTTAGTACTTTTATTGCTTGGTCGGTTACTTCTGGGCCGATACCGTCGCCGCCTAATACACATATTTTTTTTTGCATGATGTAATTTTAAAAATGTTCGGGGTTTTCGCTTCCCCCGAACGCGTTTGTGCTTTTTTATTTACTGGTCTCGAATTGTTCGATTTCGGTACGCATACTGAGCAGATAGTCGATGTCGTCGTAGCCGTTAATTAAACATTCTTTTTTGTAGCTGTTTATTTCGAATGTCGCCGAACGCCCTGTTGGCAAAAATGTGAGGGTTTGTGTGGGCAAATCTATCACGAGTTTGCTTTGTGGCTCGCTTTGTACGGTGGCAAGAATTTCTTGCAGAAAATCTTCTTCGATACGAAGTGGTAAGATGCCGTTGTTGAGGGCGTTGTTCTTGAAAATGTCGGCAAAAAAGCTGGATATTACGACTTTGAATCCGTAACCAGCGATGGCCCAAGCTGCATGTTCGCGGCTGGATCCGCAACCAAAATTGCGCCCTGCTACCAACACTTCGCCACTGTATGTGTCGCTATTTAGGACAAAATCGGTTACGGGTTGGTTGTTTTTGTCGTAGCGCCAATCTCGGAAAAGGTTGTCGCCAAAGCCTACTTTATCGGTTGCTTTGAGGAAACGCGCTGGTATTATTTGGTCTGTGTCGATATCCTGAATAGGAATCGGCACTGCTCTCGATTCTATTTTTACAATTTTTTCCATCCTTTAATTGGTTTAGAGGTTTACAAAAAATCGCGGACGTCGCGGATTTCGCCTGTAATTGCTGCTACTGCGGCCAATGCAGGACTTGCCAAAAGGGTGCGTGCACCAGGGCCCTGACGGCCTTCGAAATTGCGGTTCGAGGTGGATACACAGTATTCGCCCGAAGGGATTTTGTCGTCGTTCATGGCCAGACATGCCGAGCAACCCGGTTGGCGCAACTCGAAGCCAGCTTCGGCTAGGGTTTTGTCGATACCTTCGGCAAGTGCTTGACGGAGTACGGCTTGCGACCCAGGAACGATGTAGGCAGTTACATTGTCGGCTTTTTGTTTGCCTTTGATAATGCTTGCAAATTCGCGTAGATCTTCAATACGACCGTTGGTGCAACTCCCTACGAAAACGTAGTTTACCTTTTTGCCAATGAGTGATTCGTTGGCTGCAAAACCCATATATGCCAAGGATTTTGTAAGGGTTTCTTTGCCGCCACCGTGTTGTGCCTCTGGCGAAGGGGTAAGTGCATTGATTGGGATTGCCATTCCGGGTGTTGTGCCGAAAGTAATCATGGGGCTAATGTCGGCAGC
>JBDKHP010000208.1:0-2714 GCA_039797645.1 Bacteroidota bacterium | reverse complement strand
TTTCAGATTTACAGCAGCACGAACGGCCACGCCGCGCGTGCTGTGGGCTACTTGCCGCGATCCGGGCTAGTTCGGTCGGCAGCTCCGTTTGTAACGCCGTAAGTGCGCGGGGCAAGCCTAGACAGTTGGCCGATGGCCATATAACGTTTTTTCAATCAAACATTCAAACACCCGTACTACCCACAAAAGCCATTCACAAAACTGCCACTAAACTCAAAAAACGACAAAGCACATACGATAAAGGCCAAGATTTATTTGTAATTTTGGTGTTCCTTTTCAAACGTAAAAAACACTACCCGAACACCATTCACTGCCAAATACCTTGCTTCATGACACCAAACACAGTACCCACGATAAGGCAATATTTTCAAGCCACAAAAGCCACCACACGCACCCTGCTACAACAATCTGGTATAGTCTTTACCTGTTGTTTTGCCATAATTGGTATCGCAAGCATTTTTCAGGCACACGTAACACCAAACTCAATCACCATATTTATACTCTGCGTCGTGCTGGGCAATGCATTTGGCGTATTCATAAGCAGCGTCAGTTTTTTTAGTGCATTTTTCAAGTTTCGGCTTATCACAAAACTCTATTATGCCACCTCTATACAAATTCGCGATCAATTTGGATTAATCCTTCAGAGTGTCCAAAACAACCCGAAATACGAATACCCACAACTTAAAATTACCAACTCCAAGTCGGAAGTTTATCTGGTAATCGACTATTTTGAGCATAGCAAAGAATTCGCAATTACCCTGAAAAATAATTTTGGCCGAGCCCGTAATTACAGCAAAAAAATGTTCGAGATACAAAAGAAATACAAAAAACAGCGAATTAGCCTCACGGCTTGGGGGCTACGCAAAACCATTAACTTCAAAAAATGGAGCAACATCTCGCACGACGAACTCAACCAGATAATCAACGAACTGGTGCACACCTCGAGCGCCGAAAATCTGCGTGTGTGTAAACGCATAAGCTAACTTTCGGGAGAGGCAGTACGCCTGATTGAGTTTAACACTTTCTGAAATTCCAAGGCTACAAGCATAAATAGCCCCGTATTTCCATCCATTTGTGTGGAAACTCGAGGCTATTTGTGTTTGTATTCGCCCGTGTGTGGCTATAATTTTGTAATTTTCGGGCAATTCGGCACTACAATTAAAATGCACAAAAAACCAGACTATGGATACTTCAGATGCGCACACCTTCAGCCTACACGAACAACTAAAAAAAGCCTGCTCGGCTTTGCACCAACAAGCGCACAAACTGCCCTACATACAGAGTCTATTACACCACGAACTTCCCCAAATAAGCTATATAGGCTACCTACGATGTTTGGCAATAATTTACGGCACAGTCGAGAATCAGCTCAAGTTTTGCCCGAGCTTGGGCAAATACTACAGCAGTTATCAAACAAAGTTAGATCTACTACTAGCCGATTTGCAACACATAGCGCCCAATAGAGAGCCAGATGTATTGCCAGCCATCTCGACGGCGCTTCATTTGGCCGATATGGCCATGCTGTATGCAAGTACAGCCCCGCACAAACTGCTCGGTTTTACCTATGTGCTAGAAGGCTCGCTCAATGGGGGGGATATTCTCAAAACCAATATTGCTCAGACTTTTTGTTTACAAAGCGATAGCGGCATACAATACCTATCGGGTTTTACACCAGAATTTCAGCTATTTTGGGCAGATTTCATAGCCAAATTAAACTCTGAATTCACGGATTCGATACAACAACAAGATATTATTGCGACCGCGTTAGAAGTTTTTGAGGGTCTTATTGCAATTTATACGCAGTTACATTCGGCAACACCCGAGCAGATAGGTCAGCATATAAGTGCCTTAAATCCCGAAGCTGGGAATTTTCCAATTCCAACCAATCCACTAGAAATTGAAGCGGCGATAAAGGCGGGTATGTATTGTTGGCAGGAATTTCCGTATTTCGAGATCCGCTATGGCGCAAGAGGCCGACGGTTTACGGTAAGCGATTCGGTTTGGTTGGTTACGCTCTGCGAGTTGCCCGTTGGTATTGCAGTGAAGCAGGTAGATTGGTTGGTACGTGTATTGGCTACTCGCGGAATTCCAAGTCTTACGATGGAGGTTCAGTTGGAGGCGATGTGCCGCGAGCTTTCACAAGCGTTGCCAGAGAACGAACAGAAGTACAAGATTCTGGAAATTGCCGCAGCCCATATTCGTAGTTTGCGGCAGAATTTCCTGCCCGATGCAATGCTTGAAAATTGTAAGCAGTTGTTCGAGCGTAACATAAACCAAGCTTCGCTTACAGATGTGCGCTGCCTGAAGCTTCAGCACAATTTGGGCGGTTTGCTGGCCAGTGCAATGGCCGACAAAAAAAACGGCATCGCTCTTTCGTCTGATTCTTTTGTGGGTTGGATTTCGGATGCAAAACTTTTCCCGAACGTTTGGGGCTTGGTTGTGGGCGATTCTGTTGCTCAAATAGAGGGAATGTTGGATTAAACAGCGTGGTGAACTGTAGGGAAATGAGTTGAAATTTGGGGCGTGTAGGCGTGGCATGGCCATAGGCCAAAGTAAAGTGCTGGCCCTGTGTGCCTACGGCGTCGCAAACGGAGCTGCCGCCCCAACTAGCCCGGATCGCGGCAAGTAGCCCACAGCACGCGCGGCGTGGCTGTTCGTGCTGCCGATCAATTGAAAAACTACGGCGGCCAAGTGTTGTCGTACCCGTTGCGAGG
>JBDKHP010000207.1:0-6432 GCA_039797645.1 Bacteroidota bacterium | reverse complement strand
GGGTTCGTTTCACCATCTTTCTTAATCCACGGAAGACCATCTTTTTTGTTGGGATCTGGCCACCAGTATCTGCTTAGGCTCAAATAATCGTGCAAATCGCCAGAGGGAGCAGCTTCCGGTTTGTCGATAATTGTGGGATTCGGACGCGGAATTATTTTATCTGCATCCTTAAGTAACTTCTTATAAACCTGCATGGTAGCTACTGTGGCACTACCATTTTTAATTGTTTTTTTCGTTTGAGCTATTCGTGCTGAATCTAGCTGCACAAATTGTTGTGCGACACTCGTTGATGCAAGCAGCACAAAAGCCACTGCGCATACAAGCTGTATGCGTAGTGCTTTGCCTATTTTTGAAGATTGGTTCATGTTAATATACCATTTCTTGTTCTATGTTTTCCTCTACTTTCAATTCGCCAGAATTTTCGATAAGGTTTTGCGAATGGGTATTTCCTTTTGCACCCCAGAGCAAGGCCACAAGCTTCACACTGTTGTTTTTGAAGGTGTTGTGCGAAATATCTACGCGGACAATACCTCTGTTCTGAACCAAAATACCCGACTTATCGGCTTTGCCACAATTGGTAAAAGTACTGCGAGTAAGTTTCAAACTTCCGCCGATGGTAGATTCATCGTATCCGCCACGGTAATAGTTAATTACATCGTGCTGAATGTTGTCGAACACACAATTGTCGATCGTGAGGAATTCCACATTGTAGTCGCCCTGATTATCCAATTCTTCGCACAGGCGCAAGCCACTATCGCAGTTCTTCATGCTCGTATTAAGCAAGGTAATTTCGTTGGCAAACGTCTCTTTATACGCCCGTAGCACCGCATTAAAATTGCTAACTTCCACACCGTCGAGTTTCAGGTTGTAGAGGCTAAACATCAGATTTTTAAGGCTTGCAAACCCATACTGAGTACCTTGCCCCGTAAGAATTACGTTTTGCAATAACAAATCGCCCTTTGGGTGCATCTCAAAGGCTGGCGTTTCGGCCGCACCCGTATAATTAATCTTCACTTTCTTACCTTTTGGGCGAATCGTGATTTTCTTGTCGATTACCAAGGGGCTAGAAACTTCGTATTTAGAGTCCGAAAGCTGTACAATATCGCCATCTTTTGCAGCTGCAATTTTAGCCGCCAAATCGCCCGGTTTTGCAGTAGCTACAAGGATTTCAGTCTTGCGAGCTTGTGGCAGGTTAGAGAACCACAACGTGCCATATTTTTTGGTGTTCATAATCTGAGGATCAACTGCAGCGGTGGCGCAACTTGCACCAATCATATTCATGTCGGCGCGTTTGTTGCCGAAAATATCAGTTGCAATTGTTTCAAAGTCAAAACCTTTATAGAAGGGCAAACTGCTCAAATCTGTAGCAGGTACAAAAAGATTGTCAGCAATTTTTTTCAAACCCAATGCTTTGTCTTCTACACCGGGATATGCTTTCCGCTTCGCTTGCAAATTACTGATGATGTTGTTCTTAAAATCCACACCATCTATTACTTCGTAAGCCACAATAGGCAGAGAATCAGGCTTATCGTTGTAGATTATGTTGTTTGCAACGATTGTGCGAATAGGACGAGCAGAACGAATTTCTGACGCCGGTAAAACGTCCGATTGGCTTACGTTTGTACCCACACTAAACTGCCAAGGCGAAGTACAATTCACCCAAGTGTTGTAGGCAACCACCACATCAGTAACTTGGTTGTAACGATTCAATGGCGATTTAGGGATGCCGTTCATCACAGCCAACGCACTTCGGAAATTTGAACCTTTAATGTTGTAGAAATAATTGTTCGTAACCCAATGGCCCGTATTCACAATTCTGATACCGCCCATCTGATCCGAATTATCGTCGCCAATGAAGTAATTACCATCAATAATGCAATAGTTTCCGTGGCGCATCACCAACGAACCTTCGCATTTGTAGAACACATTGTTTCTGTATTCGTTGAAGTTAGATTTGTTGGAAATTATCTCAACTTCGCCGTTACATTGTTCAAAAAGATTGTTCGCAACAGTCGTATTACAAGGCGACATCGACGTAAAACTATCGCCAATCTGAATCGTTTCGCCATGCGGTCCACCTTTACGCGGACGTGGTCCAAAGTGATTGTTCGTAATTTGGTGGTAATTCTTGATACTTTCGTTACCCCTGAGAACCACCATAATAGTTGGCCCAGAGTTCGATTTTCCAGACAGATAGCAATGGTCCATTTGGTTGTATCTACCCCAAAATTCCACCCAATGGTCGTCGCGTTCACGCCGAGGTTGATTAAAATTCTCGATCACCGAATTTGTAAACCGACAGTGATTTGCATACGTACTTTTATTCCGAAAATCAATCACAGTACCAGAGGGCGTATATCCGTTACGGAAATACAAACCGCTAACAACCAGATAATTACCAGAAAATTTCAAATCAGACTTACCCTCCACGAAAACCTTTCCCTGGGTTTCGGCGCGTAGCGTAATCGGAGCATCTTTTGTTCCATTCGCCACAAACCGAATCTGAATATCTGTCCAGATTCCGTTGGCCATTACAATTTCGTCGCCCGGTTTGGCGTTTTCGATGGCTTTTTTTAATTCATCAGCATTTTTTACTGCAACGATTTCTGAGGCCACTGCCGTACCGCCAGAAAAAAATGCGATTATCAACGCGAAAACCATCAAATTTTTAAGTGTTGTACTCATTTTTGTGTTGTATTTTGTGTTTTACTAAAAATTTAGGGCATTTAAACCTTTAAAGTCCACACCCCTATCACCGTTCGTTAACTGGCCGAGGTATGGTAACAAGAACCTACAAACGTTTGAATTTTAAAACTCAATGAAAAATCAATTTATATTACGAACTTATGCTTTGGGTCAGATCGGCATAGAAACCCTATCCGCATCAACACTCGTTGGAGCTTTCAGCTTCAATTCAGCAGCATTCACAACAGAAATAATGGGCAAAAGTGTAGCATCTAAATAAGCAAGACAGATGGCTAAAATTGGTTTACCAATATATGAATTTTTCGTCGCTTAGAAGTATATATTCGCCTATTTATTGGCAGAATCTACCACCAACACAAAATTGGTTCACCAATCGCAACGCAAAAAGACACAGTTTGTAGCAGGTAATTATACGGTGAAATAAATATAAAACACAGTATATAAGTAATTTAAAAAATTAAGTACGGACGTACTGTTTAGCACATATTGGTCAACCAATTGCGGGCATTTTTTCCACACACACTTGCCAGATTACCAACAAAAGAGCCTAAAACACATTCTAAAAACGGATATTTTGATGTTGTGTAGCATCTTTAAAGCGCGAATTTGCCTCAGATCACACACCCGAAGCATCGCAAAGCGCGTATTTCCGTCGCACAGTATAAATAGACCGATAGAAAAAAAATAAAAATAATGTTTAGGAGCTGTAGCCCAACAGTATTTTTTACGGCGGCTACCGGCTCTTAGCAGTAGTCCTCGCAACGGGTACGCTATCACTTGGCTACACTTGTATTTCAAATGAACCCTTTCCAAAAAGGCCACTACTCACGTGCTGTGGGCTACTTGCCGCGATCCGGGCTAGTTCGGTCGGCAGCACCATTTGTTACGCCGGAAGCACCCTTTGGCCGAAATGTATGCTTGGCCTGTGGCCATGAAACGTTTTCTAACCGCAGATCTTTTGAGACGCGCAAATACCCTATCGCAATTTTTAGTACTTCTGTTTGCCTGTTGCGGCCAGACTAAGAGGGAGCAACTGGGGCGTAACTCTTGGGGTAATAGTGGCTTCTAGGCAAGCCGTAGGCTTGGCGAACGGGCACCATGGCCGTAGGCCAACTGCCGCGTTTGCCCCGCCAGACAACGGCGTGGGTTTGGAAAGTGGGCGCACGGTCTAGCCCGGATAGTAGCGGTAGCCCACAGCAACCTGACGTAATGGCCTTTTGTACAGTGGTTTGATTGGAATACAAAAGCGGCCAAGTGGCGGCGTACCCGTTTGCGAGGACTACAAGCGGATAGCCGGCAGCGGGGTTTATTTGAAAAGTTTAGCTCCCGCTCCTAAACATTATTATTATTGTTTTGCGCGGGCTACTATCGGTGTCAGGAGAATGCAGGCAAGACCTCCGGCAATTTAGGTGGGGAAAGACGAAAAATAGGGGATCTTCTCGTTGCAACACGCATTCAATAAACAACATAAGCAATTCATATTGTTCAGCGAAAACCTTGCAAAGTGTCGTTCGTCGAAGTTACCACAAGCTAGAATACACCAATTCTTGAGACGGATCGAGGAAAAGGCCAGACCGAAAATCTTGCTCAAACCGTTCCCAATTTTCACGGAATATCTGGGCATTTGCAGCATCCCGTATCGGATCGGGGAATTGCTCCGAACAAATGCTGTACTGTAACGGAATTTCACCGACCGGAATCTGAAACACCAAATCCAGATAGTGCAGCAAGCCTTCCAAGTTGCTGAATCTGTAGGTGTAATTTTCCAACAAATTCTCGCCGAATAAGTCCAAGCCAAAACAGATCCATTGTAAATCGAGGTCGAAGTTTTTTTGGGGCAAATCGTACACCAACGTAATGCTCAGTACCATACCCTCGTAGTGGCTTAGGTTGCGGTGTGGCAGCAACAAAAACGACTTTTGCGTCATTTCGATCTGGGCTTTGAGCGATTCGATACTTGCAAAAGTAGCATCCATAATATATGTGTTTAAATTCTAATGAATATTTTGAGTCGTACAAAATACGCCATCTGTTCCCGAATTTGTAGCGTTTGGCCCAAGCATAACAGCGCATATTTGCAATTAATTAGTTAGCTTAGCAAAAACTAAAGCAGCGATTTCCTTACGAATGCCGCTGCAAAAATTACAAACCCAAGGCTCTCTATTGAGCTATAAACAATCGTTATGGCTAATTATTTCAAACAAAATCCGGACAAAGACGGTTTCTTTGGCGCTTACGGAGGTGCTTTTATTCCGCCAAATCTCGAAATTGAGATGAAAAAGATTAATGATGCGTATTTTGCAATCAGCAAATCGCATTTATTTATCTCCGAGTTGCGTTCTATTCGCAAACATTTCCAAGGCCGACCTACACCCGTGTATTTTTGCAACAGATTGTCGGAGAAATACGGCGCACGGATTTACCTCAAACGCGAGGATTTGAATCACACGGGTGCACACAAGCTAAACCACTGCATGGGCGAAGCACTTCTGGCCAAACATTTGGGCAAAAAGAAACTGATTGCTGAAACGGGTGCCGGCCAACATGGTGTGGCTTTGGCTACTGCGGCAGCCTATTTCGGGTTGGAGTGCGAGATTCACATGGGTGCTGTGGACATTGCCAAAGAACACCCCAACGTGGTGCGTATGCAGATTTTGGGTGCTAAGGTTGTACCAGTTACCCACGGTTTGCAAACCCTGAAAGAAGCGGTAGATTCGGCATTTATGGCCTATCTCGAGGATCCTGAAACGAGCATTTATTGTATCGGTTCGGTAGTGGGGCCTCACCCTTTCCCGATGATGGTGCGCGATTTTCAGCGTGTTGTGGGTATCGAAGCCAGGGAGCAGTACCTCGAAATGACAGGCGAATTGCCCGACAACGTGATGGCTTGTGTGGGCGGAGGTAGCAATGCGATGGGTATTTTCTCTGCATTCCTTCACGACGAAGAATGTACGCTTTGGGGAATTGAACCAGGTGGATTGTCGCTCAATTTAGGCGACCATGCTGCCACCATGACGCTCGGTTCGCCTGGGCTGATTCACGGCTTTAAGTGTTTGTTGTTGCAAGACGAAAAAGGTGAACCATCGCCTGTGTATTCCGTGGCAAGCGGATTGGATTACCCGGGCGTTGGCCCAGAACACAGTATGCTCAAAGAACTCGGCAAAGTGAATTATGTAACTGCCGACGACCAAGAAACGATTGATGCCTTTTATGAATTGAGCCGCTTGGAGGGAATTATCCCCGCACTGGAAAGTGCGCACGCTGTGGCCTATGCACTCAAATACGCGAAAGAACATCCGCACGAATCTATCTTGGTGAACCTTTCGGGTAGAGGTGACAAAGATCTCGATTTTGTGGTAGATAAATACGGACTGCCCGAGAACCGGAAAATGTAGCTTGGCTCACGCTTTTGACACAAAGTAGCTAACAAAAAAAGATATGCAAATATCTTTTTTTGTTACAACTGCATTATTTACTGAAGCCTATATTTATTTTCCCAAACCACAAACGATTGAAATTGCACATTGATACTACATATTGTCAGATTGTCTATTACGCTGACAATAAAGTGTTAATTTTGGAGAATTGTTTATTAATTCACCAATTATTAGAACGATGCCGTGTACCTATTTTTTTGACAAAACGGAAAATATAATCTACGAGGACTGGCAAGGCCCCATTTCAATCGGAGATCTGTTGACTTTTGTAAAATACAATATGGAAACA
>JBDKHP010000206.1:0-2500 GCA_039797645.1 Bacteroidota bacterium | reverse complement strand
ATCCAATCCGCCTTGACCTCAACTAAAAAAACAGACTCTAAATAGGCATCCCGCAAAGAAAATGATTTCCAGGTGCGTTTTTTAAAGAATAGCCCAACTATCGCTCAATATTCCTCTTGTACTATGGAAAGGAGGTAATAATATTTGTGTTTTGTTGCGTATATGTATGTAAATATGGGATATTCATCTTGCGATCAAAGATTTGTTTCTAATTGATTTTAGGCAAGGGGAAGGAGTTCTGATGTTGAGTTTCAAAACTTTATGGGGTATCAAAAAGCTAGCTGTACCGATGCCGAATTTAGCCCTTAGCTCGAGCGTAACCGTAAGTGCATACGAGATTCAATCTGGCCAGATCTCTCTATAGTTTATCAATTCCACGTCGTCGTGAAATGTGAGGAATTCTTCTGTTTGGCTTTGCTGCAAACAAGGTATAAGCTTCGGGCTTGTTTAAATACTACTGTAGGTAACGTTGGCTTCAGTGAACTGAATTAGATTATGAATCACCTTGATATGAATTTCTTGCACCCTATCTGCATATGCTAGATGAGGTACTCGTATTTCGACATCGCAGAGTGGTGCCAATTTTCCACCATCTTTACCTGTGAGCCCTACAACAAGAATGCCTTTTGCACGAGCAGATTCTGCGGCTTTCACTACATTGGGCGAATTTCCACTGGTGCTTATCGCCAATAGAACATCACCTGCTTTACCGAGACCCTCTATATATTTCGAAAATATGTAATCGTAACCATAATCGTTCGCTACACAGCTTATATGTGTCGGATCGGATATTGCGATCGCGGCCAATGCTGGTCGCGTATCGCGGAAACGGCCGGTAAGCTCTTCGGCAAAGTGCATGGCATCTGCCATGGAACCCCCGTTACCACACGATATTATCTTGTTACCAGCATTGAGTGCATGAACCATGGCGATACCTGCCTGCTCAATGCTTTTCATGTTTTTCTCCTGATTGTAAAACGCATACAATAATTGGTAAGCTTCTTCGAAATTTTTGAGAATATCGTCTTTGGTCATCATGTAATTTAATAGAAACTAAAGTGGCTATTGTTTGCGGTAAAAGCGTAATGTCAAAATTTACAAGGAATTATTACTGTGCATTATAGTAATCTTGCAGGTTGATATCATCCTCATCCTCATCTGAAGTATCTGTGTCGGGATTTTCATTTTTTTTATTAAAATAAAGATACCCACCGATACCTATTGCTGCCAATAGCCCTGTAATAAGCGCAAATTTAATTTTACTGCCTTTTGAAATTTTCTGTGCCCATTGGGTGTCTGATACAGCACTTCCTGCTTTTAGCAAGTAGGGTAGTATTTGCGTAATTAGGTTGTCAATTCCAAAACTATCTAAAGCTTCATTATAGACACGGCTAAAACTGAGTTCTTGAAACGTTTCTTTGCTTCGGCGCAGTATTTTAGCTTCTTTCTTCGCAACCGATTTCTGCAAATGAGCCTTTGCCAGACGGAGATCTGTTAATGTGGTTATTTTTTTTTCGATAGTAACTTTCATTGTTTAGTGCCTATATTTATGAAGGGTTTAATCCTCGGGTTGAACTTCATTTCTGTCTGATATTAATACACGTATCAGAAATCGAGAAATTGGATTGAGAATCAATGGTTTACGAAGTATTATGAGAATTACACATAACACAAAGTATCCAAGACCTACTGTCCAAAACCCTATAACGGTACTTTGATAAACATTTGAAAGATATAAAGCTAAAGCTATAGACGAAAAAAGCATGAACGAAAATACGAAAAGCATTACGACAAGCCAAGTAATCATAGACGACGATATTATTGCCGCTTTCTCAATTAGATTTAACTTTGCCAGATCGTAACGATCTTCCAAATACGATTTTATATTAGCAACCAATCTACTGGTTTCTTCTTTTAAGGACAAATCCTCCATTCGAAAACAATTATACCAAAAGGTTAAGCTATTGCAAAACCTTTTGGTAAGTTAAAATTATTCAGCTTTTGGTGTACGCAATTTTGCGATTTGTTCTTTTGTTTTTCCTGCAAGTTCGTCTATAGATTCTTTGGCTTTGTCTGTAATTTCGCTTAAAGATTCTTTAAGATGTTTGCGTGTATTTTCACCTTTATCTGGTGCCAAAAGCAAACCAATACCAGCTCCAGCTGCTACACCTGCTAAAAATGCTGCCACGATTTTACCACCTGATTTTGACATAATAATTGAATTTTAGGATGAGTAATCTTTTTATTATCCCTACAAAGTTACATAAAAATATACAGGAAACGAAAGCTTTAAGTGTTTAAAAACTGTAACGGAATGTGTACGCATTGCTTGGATGAAGGTTTTTAATCGAGCAATTTCAATCTTGGGGAGGCTTTGATTGAGCGTGTTGCGGATTTTTTGTATAACAGTTTTGTTTTCATCTGGTTTTAGTTGAAATCTGTTCGGGAAAGCGGCTGTGAGCCTTTAAGGAGTGGGGTTAATATGAATAGATTTCAAATT
>JBDKHP010000205.1:0-7594 GCA_039797645.1 Bacteroidota bacterium | reverse complement strand
GCTCTGTCTTTTTTGCAAAGACATGAAGGCCGATAATTACCGACACAAAACCAGCGCCCAGTATTAGATTTAAAGGCCATGTCGGGAAAAGAAACCCGCTGCCACCGCTCGCAAATTCAATTGCAAAACCTACTGTCAATAAACTACCTACACAGGCAAAAGCTTCTGCACTTTTCCATGGCGATTGCCAGAAACCACGATGTTTGTTTTCTTGTATCATGTTCAAAAATAGATAAAAAAAGGAGTTCAAAAAATTGAACTCCTTAGGGTAATTAGTTACCAGCAACGGGCATTTTGGCCTCACGCTGCTTGGCGGCTTCTTTCCATTTGGGTAGCATCTCTTGTTTAAACTTGGCTTTCTCTTCTTTGAGTTGTTTCATATCCAAGCCAATAAATTCTTGTGCTTTTGCTTTTGTACTAATGTCAGGGTAAGGTAGTTCTTCGTTGAAGCCTTTGCTTGCGAGCAAACGCGCCAACTTAATACGAGTTTCTTGTGCAATCGTAATACCTGTAGCAATAACACGACTTATTTCAACAGGCGAATGGAATGAATTTCCGTGTCCGGCAGCCGAATAATCCCAGCGCCACTGAGCGTGACGAATCCCCTGTAAAATATCTTTCATCTGAGGCTCGGTAGCACCCAAATCCCAAGCCTTTTTGGCTTCGAGGTGCGCACGTACAAGCAATTCTTCCAATTTGTCGCGACTTTGCAAAATCTTATCTTGGCGGTCGTTCACATTCTTCACCAGCTCCGTAGCTTCCTCGCGGTGACAAACCTGACAAGAATTCGCCACATTATTCAACGGACTCTGAATGTGGTGATCCGTAAACTTCTGTCCACCCTCCGAGCGATACGGCATGTGACAATCTGCACACGACACACCTCTTTCGGCATGTATTCCAGTGGTATAAATTTCGTAATCAGGGTGTTGCGCTTTAAGCATCGGAGCCTTACTCAGGGAGTGCGTCCAATCGCTAAAATCTTTCGCATCGTAATACGCCTCCATTTTTTCTACCGACAAACCATCAACCCACGGGAGGGTCAAGTAAGCACTACCCTCCACTTTTTTCTTGTCGAAATAATACTCCACATGACACTGCGCACACACCAACGAACGCATCTCTTGGTGGCTCGCCTTATTCACATCCTTACCCATTTTCTCGAATGCCTCAACCAAGGCCGGACGCGAAATCCGTAAGTTCATCGTAGCAGGATCGTGGCAATCTGCACAACCAATCGTGTTGTTAATTTGTTCACCCAATCGAGCCCATTTGCCCGAATAAAACTTAGCCACACCCTCTTCGGCCATCACACGCGGCACATCAGGGCTTTTGCAAGTCCAACAAGTAGCAGGCATTGGGCCGTCATCAGCTCCGGTAGGCCCGCCAGTACGAAGCGAATTTTGAATGTCATCTACCGCATAAAAGTGTCCACGTCCCTGATTATAGTCTTTAGAAAAACCATAACCTGCCCATAAAACCACCATTCGCGGATCGACTTCCAACATGTCGATCATTGCGTTACCATTATATTTTGAACGGAAAGAAGTATCCGCTGTCTGATAATACGACTGAAACTCTCTAGGGTAATTCTTTCCCCACAATTCATTTCTGGGCTCAAGATCGTTAATTTTGATCAACGGTTTATTCACAAGCGTAGCTTCAGCTTTCCGTTGGGTAACACTTGCCGCGAGCAAGCCCAACAAAAAAACTACCACCACAGTAGCTCCAAAAAGAAGCCAATTTACGATAGGTTTACGGTTCGACATTTTGCAAAAATTAAGTAAGTGATTAGTTTTTTCTGACAAGTACAAGCAAGGTCTTCACAGACCCATTGCCATACTTATTTCTGTAAAAGTTCTTTTTTGAGCCATTTAGCTACAGGCTCAGTAGCTGGAATAATCGTAGCAAACGGCGCCGACGACAAGCTATTAACCCGTCCGTGAGGCACTTCCCGGTGGCATTGCCAGCAAAGCTTACCTTCACCGTGCTCAACCACATCGGTAAAAGTATGCCGTGTTGCCACATTGTCATTCAGCTGCGAGTGACAACGAATGCAATTCGTTTGCACCACACCCGCACCAGCTTCTTTAATATGAATTACCTGAGGCTCTCCCCTAGTCGTAAACACATAAGCATGGCGCATACCGTCCATTGCTTTAAATAAATACTTCCGCACCACATTTTCGTGGGGTACGTGGCAATCATTACACGTGGCATTTTCTCGGTGCGAGCTATGTTTCCAAGTGGCATACTGCGGATTCATAATATGACAATTCACACAAGTTTCGGGCGCATCAGACAAATACGAAACCGCATTACTCGCCACAAAAAGATAGGCAGAAATACCAACCAGAACGCCCACGATAACAATCACCGGAGTACGCCAACCAGGCGGCGGCATTACTTTTTCGATCAGACTTCCCATGGTAAAAAGTTTAAATAACGTTAAATAGTATAAAAATACTTAAATGCGTAATGGTACACAACTTCTCAGAACATATTATTCAAAGATAAATCAAGCCAAAATATTAAATAGTTTAAAATCAGCACCATTAGTTAATCTAAATCCATTCTAAATAATAAATAACAATAAAAAAATAAGGATAAGGAGCTGTAGCCCAACAATATTTGTAAGGGCGGCTACCGGCTCTTAGCAGTAGTCCTCGCAACGGATACGACAACACTTGGCTGCCGAAGCATTCCAAATAGGCGGCAACACGAAAGGCCACGCCGCGCGTGCTGTGGGCTACTTGCCGCGATCCGGGCTAGTTGAGGCGGCAGCACCTTCTTAGGCGCCGTAGGTCGGCGGGGCAGGTACTTTCAGTTGGCCGATGGCCATGTAGCACCACCCCAGCAGAAAACTCCTCAACAAGAAAAACGGACACGAACACCAATCTCTTGGCTTCGTATCCGTTTGTTATATTTCATGTGTAAAATCGGAATCTTAATCTACTAAGACTGCAGTACCCACCAAAGTTTCCATGTCTTCTTCCACCGTGCCGATTCCCGAAAGACCAAAACTATTTACCAACACATCTACCACACCAGGCGAAAGGAACGCAGGAAGTGTAGGGCCGAGGTGGATTTTCTTCACACCCGAATGGAGCAGTGCCAATAAAACGATCACAGCTTTTTGTTCGTACCAAGCAATGTTGTAAGAAATCGGCAATTCGTTAATATCTTCTAACCCAAAAGCTTCTTTCAGACGCAAAGCCGTAACTGCCAACGAATAACTATCGTTACATTGGCCTGCATCTAGCACACGTGGAATACCGCCGATAGTTCCCATATCCAGTTTGTTGTAGCGGTATTTCGCACAACCCGCCGTAAGGATTACCGTATCTTGTGGCATTTCGCTTGCAAATTCCGTATAGTACTCACGTTTTTTAGAACGACCATCGCAGCCTGCCATTACTACAAATTTGCGAATTGCGCCCGATTTTACTGCCGCAACAACCTTGTCGGCCAACTGTCCGATTTGGTGATGCGCAAAACCGCCCACGATTTTACCTTCTTCAATTTGAATTGGAGCCGCGCATGTTTTTGCTTGTGCAACCAGTGCACTAAAATCTTTCTCCCCATTTTCGCCATCGGCGATATGTTTCACACCCGCAAAATTTACAAGCCCAGTAGTATATAAACGATCTTTGTACGAATCTTTTGGAGGCGTTACGCAATTGGTTGTCATAAGAATTGGCCCATTGAAACTTGCGAACTCTTTGTCTTGCAACCACCAAGCATTTCCATAATTCCCTACAAAATGTTTGAATTTCTTGAAAGCTGGGTAATAATGAGCAGGCAACATTTCGCTGTGTGTATATACATCAACTCCAGTACCCTCTGTCTGAATCAGCAACTGCTCCATATCTTTCAGGTCGTGGCCAGAAATTAGGATTCCAGGATTTGTACCTACGCCCAAATTCACTTCCGTAATTTCAGGATTACCATATTTCCCAGTATTTGCACCATCTAATAAGGCCATTACGTCCACACCATACTTACCAGTTTCCAGTACCAAAGCTAATAACTCAGCTGCACCCAACGAAGGGTCGATTGAGGCTACCAATGCTTTTTCCATAAAAGCATATACTTCCACATTCTCTTTACCCAAAATGTAGGCATGGTGTGTATATGCAGCCATACCTTTAAGTCCGTAGATAATAAGTTCGCGCAACGAGCGCACATCCACATTTTCGGTAGAAAGTACTCCGATAGTTTCGGCTTTTGCAAAAAGTTCGGCATCGGTTGTAGCTGTCCAAGTTGCAGCATCGCTATCTGCTAGATTTGGCGTGATCCCCATTTCAGCCAAAGCAGCTTTGTGTTTTTCACGGTTCACCAAGCCTTCGCGAATTTTAGCCTTGAGCACAGCTTCGTCGAAGCTTACGTTTGTAACCGTCATAAAGAGTGATTCCATCAGGAATAAATTGGTTGCGTTACACAGTGCTTTAGCCTTACGCTTTTCGCCTGTAAATATCGCTACGCCTTTGGCAATATAAGTGAGCAAATCTTGCAATTTTGCTAACTCATCGTCTTTTCCACAAACTCCCTTAATTGTACAAGCCACACCTTTAGCAGCCTCTTGACATTGATAACAGTACATACTCATAACAATCTGTTTTATATGTTTTGATTTTTTGTTTTCTGTTTTGATGGGACAAAGTTAGAAAAATATTTAATTAAGTATTGAAATACTTAATTACTTATTACGTCGCGAAATTGTAAGTTTTCTACAGCTTGAGTTGTAAACATTTGGTAAATTGCTGTTTAGAATGTATTGAGACAGGGTTGCTGAAATTGAATATATGTTGTAGAACATATAGACGGTAGGTTTTTTGTTGCACAAAAGCACTGTCTCTGAATTAAATTGTGAGAAGGTTTGCTTGTTGTTTTTTGGTAATATGTGGGACTAAGAATGAAGATTCGTAATAAGAGAGTCGAATATAATTTGGAATATTTTAGTTGTTTTGCCGACTTGTTGTAGTGGGGAGTACAGAATGGTTTGTGGTGTAGTTGTGGGGGGAGTCGCGGCTTTTAGGCAAGCCGAAGGCTTGGAGTTCGATAACGCACCATGGCCGCAGGCCAACTGAAAGTGCTTGCCCAGCCGACTTACGGCGTTACAAGGGGTGCTGCCGATCGGTCTAGCCCGGATAGTAGCGGTAGCCCACAGCTGGCGAACGGAAGTGTCAGTTAATGAAAGGCTTGGATTGGAATACACGGGCGGCCTATTGATTTCGCACCCTCCAGCGAGGACTACAAGCGGATAGCCGGCAGCCGCCGTATATAAGTAATGTTTCGCTCCCGCTCCAAATCCTTTTTTTTATTTTTTTTCGGGTGGCTACGGTTGTCGGCGCAGCCACCCTCGGAAGTTCTTGTTATTTTACGATCGTCATTTCGTCGATAAGGCGTTTGTCGCCAGCGAATTTGTCGATTATAAATAGTACGTAGCGAATGTCAACGCTGATAGTGCGTTGGAGGTTTTTGTCGAATAGGATGTCGCCCGACATGGCGTCGGAGTTGCCATCGAAGGCCAAACCGATTAGGTTACCTTTACCGTCGATGACAGGGCTGCCGGAGTTACCGCCCGTAATGTCGTGGTTTGTGAGGAAACAGGTGCGGATTTGCATTTCGCCGGTACGCTCGTTGGCTTGTGCGTATGGGCCAAAATCTTTGGCGGCGTACAATTGTTTGAGCTTAGGTTCTACGACAAATTCGGGGTTTGTGGCGTCTTCTTTTTGCATCACACCGTCGAGGGTGGTGTAGTAACGATACTCGAAGGCGTCTTTGGTTGAGTAACCGCCTACTTTACCGTAAGTCATTCGCATTGTGAAGTTTGCGTCTGGGTAAATTGGTTTCGATGGGTAGAGTTGTGCAAAGGCGTCTTGAAATAAACGGCGTCCTTTTTCGAGGTTTATCTCGTCGGCGGCTGTTTTGTCGCTGATGCTAAAATATACGGACATGATTGAGTTTGTGGCCACTATGGCTGGGTCTGACTTGATTTTTTCGAGGTCGCCGCTTGCGATCAGTGCTTTTGCGGTTTCTAACGAGCGGAATTCAGATTTGCTGTAAAGGGCTTCTACCCATTTGTGTAGGTCGCCGCCAAATTCTTTTTCGGCTGCTACAAATACATCGGGCTGGAATTCGGGTGTGATTTCGGCACGGTACAAATCGACCATGGCGTGCATGATTTTTTTGTCGGTGGCGATGTTGTAATCTTTGTAGAAATCGTCTAAACCAGCTAACACGCGTTGTTGTTTCGCTTCAGAAAGTTTGCCAAAATCGTCGGTGATATTGTGTGCTGAATACCCAACCTGAACGATTTCGGTGGATAACCAAAATCCTTCACGTACGAAAAGTTTTACTTTTTCGAGGGGTGTAATGTTTTTTACGGCCGTTTGAATGAGGCCCATTGTTTCGCCGTATTTCTCTTTGCGCGAGGCATCTGCGGCCAACCAATTGTCGAATTCAGCCTCGATTTGTTTCTTTTTTCCTATTACGTCCAAATTCAAAAGTGCCTTGTTTTGCTCGATTGAATATTTCCAATAGTTTGCAGAACGTGCGTATTTGGAGGCGTACATAATCCGCACTTTCGAGTCGGCTTTCATGTCGGCTTTCAGAATATCTTGGCGAATTCCACGGATTTTAGCACGGTAGTCGTTCGTTACGTCCATGGTCATTTTCACTTCCCACGAAGTAGCGTAGCGGTCTGTGCTGCCGGGGTTGCCCATAATCATAGAGAAATCGCCTTCTTTTACGCCTTTGATTGAAACGGAGAGGTGTTTCTTGGGTTTGTAGGGCACGTTTTCGGCGGAATATGCCGCTGGGTGGTTGTCTTTGTTGGCATATACGCGGAACATGGAGAAGTCGCCTGTGTGACGTGGCCACATCCAGTTGTCGGTGTCGCCGCCAAATTTACCGATGCTCGACGGTGGTGTGCCTACCATACGTACGTCGGTGAAAATTTCGTACTTCAACAAAATGTACTGATTTCCCTCGAAGATTGGTTTTACATCTACTTTGTAGTTTGTGCCTTTGCTTGCTTCGTCGGCCAAAGTTTTAGATACTGCCTCAATTTGTTTTTGGCGTGTGGCTTCGTCCATTTTGAAGTCGATACCTTTAAGAACTTTGGCGGTAACGTCTTCGATGCTGACCAAAAACTTTACAGCCAAGCCTGGTGTTGGGATTTCCTGATCCATTGTCATAGCCCAGAAACCATCGGTAAGGTAATCGTGATCTACGGTGCTATGTTGTTGAATATAACCAAAACCACAGTGGTGGTTCGTAAGCACCAAACCCTGATCCGACACCATTTCGCCCGTACAACCTGGGCCGAAAACCACAATCGCATCTTTAAGGCTCGCTTTGTTGATGCTGTAAATGTCTTCAGGTTTCAGTTTGAAGCCCTGCTTCTTCATGTCAGCATAATTCTTGTTGAGCATGGTAAGCAGCCACATCCCCTCATCTGCTCTGAGGTTCGAGGCCATGAGTGTGAGCACGGCCAGAAGAATCAAAGAAATTCTTTTCATTGTTGTTTTTTGTTTAGTGAGAATTAAACGGCAAATGTATAAAAATGAATTCTCATAAGTACCCAAAC